>JBBQVM010000038.1:0-16484 GCA_038211525.1 Bacteroidia bacterium | reverse complement strand
GAATTTTTGAAAAATAAGGGTTAAATACCGTCAATAAGGGTCTCAAGGTCTGATTATCAATCTTCCCAGTGTTAGCAGCACCATTATCAATGAATAGAAATTGAAGTATTTTCCCGACTTTATTCCTGAGGCTATAAGTATCAAAAAACCGGTCATGTTCCACAAACTAAATACCCTTACAAATGACCAATCATCAATATAAATAGCAGCCGATAAAACTAAAGCAAATAGTGCCCAGGTGCAATAGACCCAAACAAGTGGCTGATATAAAGATTTTGGATCATTAAGTATTGTAGTAACTACTTTTATTGCTAACCAGATTTGCCACACAAAGTAGATGATCCAAAAAGCCAATTGCAATTTATTTTTTGTAGTTGAAATATCTAGATTTCCTAAAAATCCCTGAATTATTCCTAAAAAAGGAATTCCAATATTATTACTCCCTGAAATAATAGTTGCTGCGTCTACCTGTTCATGAATTATTGTTCGCCAAAGAATAAATGTTATAAAAGGAATTATCATCCAAAGGCTATTTAAATTAATTTTTTTTTCATTAAGTTGTTTAAAAGCAACAAATCCTGCAAGTGGAATATAGGCAATTAAAGCAGTTTCGCGACATAAAATGGTCGCCGAAGCAAATAGCACAAATTGAAAAAATGATTTTTTAAAAAAGTAAAATATACTTCCGATAAAAAAGAATAACTCAGTTACTTCTGATAAGTCCTTAGCAATAGACATGTATATTCCGCAAAGCAGAAATGGTAGAAAAATAAATTCTTCACTGGCTTTGAAATAATTAATTAATTTGCTAGTAAAATAAAATATTCCTACAAAAGCAAACAAGTTAACTAGTACCAGTGAAAATGGAACTAAAGAAGGTCGCCCACCCAAAGATGCAATCCAAACCAGAAGTGGATAACCTATTCGCTGCATGCGATACGATACATGATCAACCGTGATTCCATAAGCAGTTTTCGAAAAGTTGAATGGCGCCAGAGCGTATCTGTAGAAAAACTGCCCGTCGTATCCCTGACCCTCGTTCACTACAATTGGCTCCGGTGTTTTAGATCCGTCTACAAAGTCGGTACCTGCCACAAAAAAGTAAGAGAAATCGCTTCCCCCTACCAAATATCTACCTGAAACAAGAAGGATAACTACAACAAATACAGAAGTATATAAAAAGGATTGGGTTGCTTGTATTTTCACGGCATGAAAATACAAAACTATTTAAGATATTTGCTGAGAATGAAAAAACTATTCGTCACCTGGTACCTCACCATTTTTGCCTTAATAACTGTGCTTCCGTTGTTTCAACTGGTTTTTCATCCCTTTAAATTGGCAGGACTCCAGGGAGCTTTTGAAAAAGGGACGCCACCTATGTTTACAACGAAAACCTGGTTTGGAGGAAAGTACCAACAACTAACAGATTTTTTTCTTAAAAATAACGCCGGCTTTAACGGTGAGTTAGTGAGATTGCGAAATCAGGTTGATTATTCAGCGTTTGGAATCATCAATACAAATCTTACGTTAGGAAAAGAAAATTATATTTTTGATCCGAATTACATTAGTGCCAGAGAAGGTAAAGATTTACTTGCAGATTCAATTTTAAATGCTAAATCTAAATCATGTATTGAAGGACTTCAACTTTTGGATTCGCTGAATATACCGTTGCTGTTTTGCTTTGCTCCGAATAAGGCAGATTTCTACTCCGAATTTTTGCCGGCAGCTAGTGTTAAGGCGTCTACCACCAACCAAGAGTATTTTGAAAAATTACTAATTTCAAAAAATATACCTATTATTAATTTCGATTCTTGGTTTGTAAGTAAAAAGGCCTTGGCGCCATTTCCTTTAATTCCAAAATATGGAGCTCATTGGAGTACTTATGGGGCTACACTTGCAATCGACTCTATCTTAAAAAGTATTAGTGAAATTAAAAATGAATCGCTCGCTTCTTATACGGTTGAAGGTTATGAAATTGCTGAAATTGCTCGTTTCAGTGACGATGATTATCTTCCCTCGTTGAACCTAATGCAAAAATGGCCATCTCCTTCAATGGCTTATCCTATACTGCATTTCACACAAGGCAAAAAGCCAAATGTGTTAATAATTTCCGATAGCTTTATTTGGAATTTTTTTGATTTAAAAGTAATTCAAAATTGTTTCGATCCTCAAACTAAAATCTACTATTACAACAAGACAGCCTTCAATGCATCAAAAGATAATTTGGGGCCACTTCCCGATCAGTTAGCTATTAATGAAATTAAATCACGCGACTGTATTATCATGATTGCAACCGGTCCTAGTTTAAAAGATTTTGGTTATAATTTTTTTGAACAGTTAAGCTCCATAAAAAAGCATGACTAAATCTATTTTTTTAACCATTCTTATTTTAATAATTTCAGTCGGATTCGCCTTAAGATATATTCATGCTTTTGAAAATATGCCAATTGGTTGTGATGAATTTGGTTATCTCCATCTCGCAAAAGCAATCGATGAGGGAACTACTTTTCAAAATCACACTTCAAGACCCTATTTACCTGAATTACTTCAATATTTAAGAGCTAAAGGTATCACTGAGAATGAGATTGATTTTATGGTTACACCTCATGCCTACCATATAATTCCTGAAACCAACAAAGTTATCAATCAGTATCCTCCTGCTACATCAATCGTACTAAGTTTGGTAAGTTTGCCTTGGCGACAGCTCTCTTTCCCATTAATTGCCATTTTGCTTTTCTTAATATTTTCGCTTGGCGCGGAAAAACTTAACAATGGTAAGCAAATAACCGTTTTCCCATTATTACTGTCATTGTTTTGTTATCTGATGTTAGTTTCAGCTCCATTCACCACTGAATTTACCAGAATTAATTCACTCGCTCCCACCTTTGGGCTACTGTTTGCAGGGGGTATGTTATTAAAAAAAAGACCACTGCTTGCTGCCTTTCTTATTGCACTAACTGTTAATTTTAGATTAGGTAATTTGATTCTAATTTTGCCTGCGATCACCTTCGTTCCATTAGGGAAAAAGAAAATAATTACCTTACTAAAGTTTTGTACAGTAGTTGGTTTGGCCATCCTTCCTGTTTTGTTATATACTTACTTTCAAACAGGAAGCATTTTTACTTCCACCTATGCTACCATTGACACTTCCATTAAACCCGTTTCCGGAATTTTTCAAAACATTAAATTTTACTTCGATTTAAATCAAAAGTGGCTTATGGTTCATTTATTTACCCTGATACTACTCGGACTTTTAGTTGTATTTAAAAGAACCCCTTTCGGAGATTTTATAAAACTGTTATGTATTGCTATTTGCAACTACGTATTCTTTTCATTTCATGCAGTAACAATGGACTACTATCCCTATGCTTCAGCAATGATATTAATGGGATTTGTAGCTAAATCGGTGAGCGAATTTCCAATATCCCAAAAGCTGCAAACAATTAGTAGCGCATTAGCACTTTCAGTTTCATTTTTAATTTTAGCTACCGGGATAAATAAATTCAGAAAACAAACACACAAAACATACTTCGAATCCAGGCAAGAATATAACTCACTTTGTAACTATGATATCGTTTGGGCCGATTTATATTCAGGGACCAGTGAATATGTGTGTAACAATAATGGCTTCCGATATGGCACTTCAACTCCTCGTGCGAGAATTGCGGCCATCAAATTTCTACAGGCAAAACACTATAAGCAAGCCATATTGTTGAATGATATTTCCATAAACGCTGATATCGCTTTAAGTGAAATTAATAACTCCGGCTTAAGTTTTAACAGGATCGACGATGTCAAAGTTGGTAAAATTTTAATTATAGAATAATGGTTTTCAGCAGCATCACATTTTTATTCTGTTTTTTGCCATTGTTTTTCATAACATACTATTTGTTACCTGATAAGCTTAAGAATACCTGGTTGGTAATTTCAAGTATTGTTTTCTACAGTTGGGGTGCTCCACTATTTATTTTTGCAGTTATCATTAGTTGTTTTATCGATTATTTTGTGGCATTGCACTTTGAAGATCGAAATCGCAAACTTTTTTTGGTTATTGGTATAATCACCAATCTATCATTACTTTTTTACTTTAAGTATTTCAATTTTTTTATAGGAAATTTCAATGCTATTTCGGAATCGCTCTTCGGCACTAAAATCCCATGGTCAAATGTAGTTCTCCCAATTGGAATTTCATTTCTAACCTTTCAAAAAATGAGCTATCTCGTTGATGTATATAGGAAAGATTGTGAAGTGCAGAAAAATTATTGGAACTACCTCCTATTTGTTATTTTGTTTCCGCAATTGATTGCAGGTCCCATTGTGCGATATAAAGAAATCAGTGAACAGATCAATCATCGATATGGAGCTATTAGTAGAACAAATACTTACGAGGGTTTAATGCGTTTCATAATCGGCCTCGCCAAAAAAGTACTTATTGCTAATATCCTTGGTGAACAAGCGAATGCTATTTTTAATCAATCAATCTCTGATATTAGCTTCACTCAAAGTTGGTTAGGAATAATCGCCTATACGTTTCAAATCTATTTTGATTTTTCAGGTTACTCCGATATGGCCATTGGCCTAGGAACTATGTTGGGATTTAAATTCCCCGAAAACTTTAACTTTCCTTATTCATCAAAAAGTGTAACCGAATTTTGGAAAAGATGGCATATTACTCTAAGCAACTGGATGAAAGACTACCTGTATATACCGCTTGGAGGAAATCGGAATCACCGTACCTATGTGAATTTAATGGTTGTATTTCTTTTATCAGGATTATGGCATGGTGCAAGTTGGAACTTTGTTCTATGGGGTGCCATTCATGGATTTTTTATGGTAGCAGAGCGTATCGGATTAGTACGGTTACTAAAAAAAGGCGGCGGAATATTGGAAGTTGGGTATACATTTTTTGTGGTGACTTCAGCTTGGGTTTTTTTTAGATCAGAAAGCATTAGCTATTCACTGAATTTTATAAAAACTATGTATTCCATACACTCATTGGATATCTATTATCTAACCTCCTTCAATTTAAAATTTTATCTGGTTTTATTAATAGCTGGAATATTTTCATTCGTTCCATCACGATTTCAGCAACATTTCCACCAATGGTACAGTTTATCAAATAGTTCCCTAACTTTAAACATTACCAAAGGAACAGCCGTCCTAATACTCTATATTTTTGTGCTTGGGGAATTATTGGCAACCGGATTCAATCCGTTTATCTATTTCAAATTTTAATCTTCTATTTCGAAAAGAATTTCTTCATTCTCATATACAGTAATAATTCCTTTATTAGAAATAGGAGAAGAAGGTATAGTAAAAGGTATTGAAAAGAAAATTGAAGTACCTTCTTTTAATGCTGACTCGACTTTAATAGTACCTGACCAGCTTTCAACAATTTTGCGGACGATTGCTAATCCGGCTCCCATAGTTTCTTTTTCATCTCTTGCATTAAGGGTTTGAAAAATAACAAATATTCGTTCGTGAAAAACCTTTTCAATGCCGGGTCCATTATCTTTTACTTCAAACCAGAATTTATCTTGTTCTTTAGTTACATTAACAAATATATTAATTTCAGGTTTGTCATTAAATACCACTGAATTTTTAACTAATTGATATACAACTTTTTCAAACAAACTCCGGTTAATTTTTATTTCCGGGAAATTTCCTGATAGTCGTATTTGTATATTTTCATTAGTTGCCAGCGTATTGGATATTCTTTCAATTACTTTTGCTGTACTAATCACATTAATTCCTTCAACGGAATCGGTGACTGATGAGTATTCTAACAATGCATTTAAAAGATTATCCATCCTGTTAACGCGACTTTTTAAAATACCCATATACAGTTTCGATTCAGGTTTAAGGGCATCCTCTTCAATATCTTCAATAAAACCAGCTAGACTGCCAATAGCTCTTAAGGGAGATTTTAGATCATGCGAGGCCACGGAAGCAAATTTACGTAACTCGGCATTTGTTTTCTCTAGGTTTTCAGCATAATGGTTTAATATGTGATTTTTTTCTTCCAGCATTTCATTTTTTTCTTGCAAAAGAAGTTTTTGTTTTTCCAGCTCTTGAATTACCTCATTTTTTCCACTTTGTAGATAATTGCCCTGAGCTGCTATAAGTAGAGCTATCATTATAGCGTTCACAATGAAATCTTGATTAATAAATGAAATATCATTTTTAAAGAAATCAAATGAAGTAAAATCTGTGTACGTTGAAATCAGGTACAAATAAACGACATGGCAAATCACCGCTACAGTGAACCATTTTCCTGCATTTTTACCTAGCAACATATAGGCATATAAAATTATAGCTGAAAAATAAAATGTTCCGGCAGTTCTTATTCCACCACAGCTATAGGATACAATATGTAACAATAAAAATGCAGCCAATAGCATTATTAAATACGAACGTCGTAAATTCTCAGGACCTTTTACGGAATACAAATTGAACAGCATCACTATGCCTAAAGAAACTATGAAAAATGGCAGCGGGCCGGGATTCTGAATGGTAGCTATCATTTTGCCGGCTACACCAAAACAAACTATCGTTCCAACGAATGAAAATATTCTGAATAACGCAAATTGTTGCCTTGAAACAGGAGCATCCTCAGGAATTTCCAGATACAGCTTTCTTCTTAAAAGTAGGTTCAGCCAATTACTCATATTAATTCTTAAGTTCAACCGGTAACGTGAAACTAACCGTTGCACCCTCTTGTTCGCTATTTTCGATCCAGACTTTGCCTCCTATTTTCTCCAACAATTGCCTCACGATGGTTAAACCTATGCCGGTAGACTCTCTTTCGTCCTTTGATTTAATGGTTTTAAAAAGATCAAACACTTCCTCGTGATATTGTAGTTTGATTCCTGGTCCATTATCCTTAATTTTAAACACAAAACTAAGTGAGGAATTTTCACACGCAATTAAAAGACAACCTATCTCAGGTTGATGATGGTGAATAATTGCATTTGAAATAAGATGGTAAAATATTTTATAGATTCTCGTCTCCTCCGCTAAAATTATCGGCAGATTTTCTGTTTTAAACATAAATCCTTGCGGTACTTCAATTGATTCAAAAATTGCATGAACCAATTTATTTGTATCTATTTCAATAAATGCTTCATCTATAGCGGCTGTTCTTGAATATTCCAAAATACCCGATAACATGTCAGTTATTCTATTTACTCTGTTACGTAAAAGCAAAATATTTTCTATTGTATTGGGTTCTATTCTTCCGCTAAGATCATCTATGATCCAGTTGGCAAGGTTGTCTATAGCACGAAGTGGTGCTTTAAGATCATGCGAAACAATATAAACAAACTGTTCATGCTGTTTCGCCATCTTTACAATTTCCAATTCAGCAAGCTTGGATCTTCTCTCAGAATGATACAATTTTTCGAAAATTGCTACTTTAGTTTTAGTTTCTTCTAAATCAAGCGGTTTGTATAAGCAATCAACTGTCCCAATTTCAAAATTATCTATTATTGGTCGTTCACTTTTACTAACCGCCGAAACAAAAACAATGGGTATATGTCGTGTTTTATTATTTGATCTTAACAGCGAGGCAACTTCCATTCCGTCGATATCAGGCATTTGAATATCTAACAAAATCAATCCTATCTCTCCCTTTATGGCCAGTTTCAATGCTTCATTTCCACCCGAAGCTTTAATAATATTTCTTCCTGATTTCTCAATTACACTCTCAAGAGTTAATAAATTCTCTGGTCGGTCATCAACAATTAGGATATTTATGATATCCAATTTTTCAATCAGATTTCGATTAGTTTTAATAGCTTGCATCATTATAATTTCAAATTTCTTTTCAGCGTTCTATGTATATTTATAAGCATCAGGCAATATTCATTTTTAATGATACAATTACAGCATTCATCAACAATTCTACATTCACGGGTTTGGTGATGTATTCTGTAGCACCGGCAGCCAAACAAATTTCTCTATCGCCACGCATTGCTTTAGCAGTTACAGCTATAATAGGAAGTTGAATATTCCTATCTATTTTTCGAATTATTTGTATAGCTTTTAACCCATCCATTTGAGGCATCATTATATCCATAATGATTAAATGAATATCAAGATTTTCATTTAACTTATCAATAGCTTCCGCTCCGTCCATCGCACAAATCACTTCAGCACCTTCACTTTCAAAAATCGTACTCATGGAATATATGTTTCGAATATCGTCATCAGCCACCAAAATTTTCTTTCCCAGCAGTCGTTGAGGGCCCTGTGAAATGTTGACATCTTTGAAAGCTAAATTCAATTCCCCGGTACTATCCTTGGCAGAATTCAATTTTATAAATGAGGCCATACTATTTGAAGATTCATGGACTTTCTCAAGTATTTCACTAACTAATTTGGATGTAATAGCTTCTGTAGTATGAATTTTAACATCTTTGCTAATTTTTTTCGGAACATATTCAGAAATTGATCTGCAAATAATAGTTGCTTTATTGGTGAAAGAATTTCCCTTTATCGCTTCAACAATTTCTACATAAGCCATATCTGATAATGTTACGTCAAGTATTACAACATCAGGTTTTATTAAAATACTATTTAAATTAAAATCATCAGCATAGGTTACTTTAAAATTTTCAATCGAAAATAATCTCTTCCATTCGGCAAAATCTTTTTCCTTTGTAGTTAATACTAAGACATTACCAGCTGATTCAAAATTATCTATTTTATTAGCCACTAATAATTTTGAATCAATTTTATTTTTAACTATTGCAATATCTTTGTTAGTATCATTCAAGGGTAAGTATAATTTAAAAATAGAGCCTTCGCCAGCATTACTTTCAACTGCTATATCGCCACCAAGTAACGATATAAGTTGTTGGCATATAGTAAGCCCCAAACCTGTTCCCCCATATTTTCTGGTAATTGAACTGTCAGCTTGGTTAAATGCATCAAAAATGAGTTTTTGCTTATCTCCAGGGATTCCTATTCCTGTATCAATAACCGAAATGCAACATATTTCCGTACATTTGCGAAGCTTGTCGTTTTTAAATTCTAAACCTTTTGGTGCTGTATCTACTTGCAGTCTAACGGTGCCATCAATAGGAGTAAATTTAAATGCATTTGATAGCAGGTTTTTTAATATTTGTTCGATACGAATCCGGTCAGTATATATGCAGGAAGACAAATTGGGATCGATATTGGTATAAAAAGAAATTTGTTTTTCCATCGAAACTTCTCTGAAAAGGCTTTCCATATTAGTACAAATTTCATTTATTTCTGTTTCTTCCTTAAATATTTCTAGCTTTCCCGCTTCAATTTTAGATAAATCCAAAATGTCATTTATAATAACAAGTAGATCACTGCCCGATTTGTGAATTACTCGTGCGTGTTCCATTTGCTTATCATTCATGTTTCCATTTCGATTCTCACTTAATAGTTTTGCAAGAATAAGAACACTGTTCAATGGTGTTCTTAATTCGTGTGACATATTAGCAAGAAAATCTGATTTATATTTACTACTGATTTCTAATTGTTCAGCTTTTATAGCTAAGGCTTTGTGGGCGTCTTCAATTGTTAAATTTTTATCTTCAAGTAGCTCTGCTTTTGCCTCCAGCTCGCTGTTAACGCCTTTTAGAATATCCTGCTGAATTCTCAATTCCGATTCTGATGATTTCAGTTTACGGGACTGGTTTACCAATTCAAAATTTATTTGTCTTAATTCTTCATCTTGTTGTGCAAGTTCCTTAGTCTTTAGTTGTGACTCTTCAAGTAATTTTCTCGTTAATAAGTTTGCCTTTAAATTCAGAATATTGGAAGCTATCGGCTCCGATATTTTTTCGATAAAGTCCGTTTGTATGGAAGAGATAGAGTGAGTAGATTTAATCTCAATTACACCGATAACCTTTCCTCCGGCAAATAATGGCATAAGAAAAATATCGCAAACCATTATGGAAGTTGTTCCTGTTTCGATAACTGAGGTGGTATCCGAAATATCTTTAAGATGAATTTTACTGTTGGAGGCCACAACCTGTCCAATAAGGCCCTCATTCATCAAAATTTTTCCTTTTTGTAGAACGTCTCTATTAGGCGCAAAACAACCTGACGGCTCAATGAATGATGCGGATGCTATTTCATCATTAACAAGATACAACACTCCTTGTTGGGCTTGAATGTATTTTACCAATTCTCCAATCAATTCTTCCGACAGCTGCTTAATGTCTTCGGTATTTTTATGAATAATCGAACTCATAATTGAAAACCCTTCAGAGGTCCAGTTTCTGATGGTGTCTTGTTCATATGCATACTTTAAACGTTCTCTCATTTCAAGCAGCGCATGCCCTAACACATCATTTTCACTCAATGGAGAGAAATCGGAATTAAAATTCGATTTACCTATTTCTCCGGCAAACGATGAGGTTCGTTGTAATCCATCTCGTAATTGGCGTAAAGCTCCTTTCATTTCCACTATGGCACTTTTTCCAGGCTCAACGGCAACAGCAGGTAGTTCACCTTCACTCATTCTCAACATAACCTCTCTCACGTTCATCAAAGGAATAATAACCTTTTTCATTAAATACACTCCGGCTGCCATTACTGAAATAATAATTAAAATTGCAAGTGTAAAAACAATCATTAACAGATGCACATTATCCTGTAACATCCGGTCCTGCATTATTTGTGCTTCCTCCTTTTTTATAGCTATTAATTCTCTCAGGTTCACCATTATTTTATTGGTGCTTGGGATAATTTCGCTTTCGAGTTGTTCCTCAGCAAGAAATTTCTTCATCGGATCTTCGTAATCATTAAAATCAACTAATGATTTCATAATTTTTTCTTGCTCGTGAATGATTGATTCGTATTCACTAAATAATTTATTTACCTGTTTTACACTGGTTTCTGAATGCCAACCTCCCGACAGTTTTGATAATTTTGATTTTAAATTTGGATAAGCCACACCATTCAATTGTATGAGATTGTTCTTATCATTATTGTTATTCGGCAAATAAACCCAATTGGAAATGAACATCCTGGAACGCGTAACTAAGAGATTAAAATCTTCCAGATTTTCAAGGGCAGGATTAGTATACTTAGTGATTTCGTAAATTGTGTTTTTGTTATTGTTGATTTTAAAGGTGCTCAACAAAGCATTTGCAATTGCAACTGCAACTACAAATACAAATATTAGATAGATCCTTCTATCCATTTTAAAAACACTTTTTCCTGAAAATGTCATAAACTAGTATAATTTATCAGATAAAATCACCAATTCCTTTGAATATTTTATTTCATCATTCTTTAATGCTATTTCGTTTAGTTCAAACCTGATTTTATCATTTACATTTACCAAACTTATGTGAACACCCATATTGAGTGAACCAATTCCTTCACTGATAATAAGACCTAATTTTGATTTTTGGTTTGGTGAAAGAGTTGACAAATTAATTTTTGCAATTTCCGGCATAAATAAAATTTGCGATCCCACTGCATCAACAAGTGAATGTACACTTCGAATGATTATTTGTTTTCCATTCACATTTTTTTTCATGGCAATTTCACGAAGAAAAGGTGTGATTTCTGAATCTCCATAAACGGAAATAATAAATTCGTTACTGTTCGAATTGTTTGGCCAATCAATATATTTGGTAAAGTTGTAAATAAACATTGCTTTCACTGCATATTCCTGATTTACGTTACCAGGTAGGAAAGAATACAAAAACAATAATGCCGGCAACAAAACTGCCAGATTCATGCTCTTAAATAGAATGTTAGTCTTTCTGCGCACTTAGTTCTTATAATTTATTCGTCAAGATAGACTCAATATTAGTTCCCACGAGGTTCCTGGCAATTCGGCAATTCCTTTATACATAGCGGAACCCGAGTTCCCGATAATTTCGATGCCTTTAATGTCAGTTACCGGATAATGGTTTCCAAACTGCAGTGTGGAGAATAAATTTTCATTCATTTCCAACCCCTCAATGAGTAAAAGCGCTTTCCCTTCGTGTGCCCAATTGCCGCGAACAGCTAGTCCTACTATCCCTTCTACATTACCACCAAAATTAAATCCTGAAACCAGATTCAATAAATCCATTAACTCTCTCGCTCCGGAAGCTTTTATTTCCAACTCTGTAAAAAGTGCCATACTACTGGTCCATTCCATTTGAAATTGTGAAGGCAGGTAGGCAACACTTATCTCATAATCTAATGATTGTTCAAGCGATAAATCAAAATAACTATGGGAATTCATCAAAACAGCAACGGGTTCTGTGTTTTGGGCACAAACCACTAAAGTCTGAAATACTAATGTGAATAATAGTAATAATTCCCTGAACCTCATAGATTTGTAGAAGTTATACTCATTTTTACCAATGACAATTCCTTACTCCTTTTACGCATTTCCCTCAAACGGTTACATTCAGCAGGAAATAATTAAAAGAGATCGGAGACGAAGACCTGTTGAGCTTGCAGGACCAATATTGCAATGATTGATAATAATTAAACTGGAATCCTAATACATTTAACAACTTGATAATCTATATTTTACAAGTTTACCGTTGAAAATTTCTCCTCTTTTATTAATTTAGGCCATAATTTCGAAAAACAAGTTTATCATCCAATTTATGAATCAGGCTATTGCAGGTTACCACATGTTAATGATTCTATCGACGGTGGATGGGGAAGTTAATAAAAAAGAGGAGCGCATTATTTTGTCCTTTCTTGAGGAGAACTATAACACTATTCCTAACCTGCAATCAGAAATGGCCGCTATGAATGCCCTGCCCTCCGAAGACTATGCAGTTCATTTTAACAACGCCATGAACCAGTTTTATATGAATTCCACTAAAGCTGAAAGAAATCACTTTTTGAACATGGCTACCCGTTTAGTAATTGCCGACAAGAAAATTTCACCTCGTGAAAATTTATTTCTTAACGAACTTTACAATGCATGGGAGGAAGAAATTCTTGATTAAGACCCATTGTGTTACATCGAACAATTAATAACACAGAATAAATAATCGTGGGATGCTTTTGTTCAATAATTTTTCATTCCCGGAAGTAAAACTTTCGTAATTTCCCAAAACCACTCCTCCCTTATCAATTCGATTCTAGCATAACCTGAAAATTTTTCTTTTATCGCAGACCCCTCCAACCCACAGGCCAAATCTATTTTGAACACAGCTTCCGCAATTTTTTCAGTTATGGAAATGGAATCTTTTACTAATTCAATCAGATCAAATCTTACAAATGAGTCTCTGAAATTCATTAGTTCAATTTTATTTCTGATTTCATGTACCTCATCAAAATTTACAGTTTCATTGGCAAATAAAAGTTTATCAAAAAAATCGATTACTTTATCTTCAATATCATTTTCATGATTAGGATAAAATTCTTCATAACAGAAATGCAATACCAATCCGGGAATCCTCATATCTTCTATTTCTTGATTGAAAAGTTCTTCGGTGATGAAGGTATATATAATCCGATTTTCAACTTCATAAATAGAATCACAAGCAATATAGTTTTCAAATAATATTTCGTGAATCCGAGATAATTCACGATCAATTTCCGAATCGTTCATTGAACTCGCTTTTCGGAACTGCGGGTTACCAATGTAATCGTACAATTTAATTGGCTTAGATGCCGCATGTGCCCTTTCAAACTCTTCTACCTGATCAAGAAATATTTTTTCAATATTTGGAGGTAGTGTACTGTGTGGATCCGGGTTATGGAAGCCTGCACCGAATTGCAATTGTAATTTCATTTTCCTGATCTCATTTTCGATACGCAGTTGATCAGGATCCTGGTCGTTGGGATTGATTTCATTCATAATAAAAAAATTATGCCATTCTGAAAAACGGCTGGTTAGAAATAGTTATTCCTACAAAAATAATTATTCCAAAATATTGTTTTGAAAATTATGTTTTAAATTGTGCTCATCTCCTACATAAATATTTAATCGTTTACCATTACAAAACTCCCTGATATCAAGGGGTTTCAGCTGTTTGGAGCTTTTTTAATAATAGTTGCACAAATTCATGTTTAAAGGTAACTTTGCCGTTCACTAAATTATGAGTAACAAAATCAGTAAAATATCCCCCGATACCGAAGTCGTAGAAAAGGTAGTGGAAGTTCCTCTTCATGAAGTGGAAGAAAAAGGAATTGTTATTATCCATTGCCATTATTCCGGTGGTGGCGCCGTTCGAATCTGGAGATCTACTTTCCTCTTTGATACTTCAAGTAATATCCGAAGTAAATTAATTCATGTGGAAAATGTTTCCATGGCACCGCAATGGACTTTAGTGAATGAAGGAAAAAAACATATTTTTACTTTGTATTTTGAAGGATTGCCTAAAGGGTGTGCGTTATTTGATTTGCATGAAATTATTCCACAGCCTGGAGGCTTTTTCATTCCCGGGATTTCCAGGAATAACGAAGATGTTTACAGAGTGGAAATTTTGTAAGAAGGTATTATTAAGTTTTTGTAGTATCCAAAAAAAGGCCCGGAAATTTAATCCGAGCCTTTACGTTTTAATTTATTATCGTGGCCTTCGACCCCCTTGACGGGAAGGTTGCGATGGTCGTCCAGATGGTTGATTTGCAGATTTGCTCTCATGATGCATTTTTGGCCGACCGGGAGGTTGAGTTGTCGGTTTTGAATGTGGACGACCTGCTGGCTGAGTGGTCGGCTTTGATTGCGGACGACCTGCTGGCTGAGTAGAAGGTTTGCTTTGCGGACGACCTGTTGGCTGAGTGGTCGGCTTTGATTGCGGACGACCTGAAGGCTGGGTGGTTGGTTGAGTCGCAGGACGAGTAGAAGGCCGGCCCTGATTGGCATTTCCAGGTTTTGATGGACGACCGGTGTTCACATTGGAGGGAGTACCGGGACGAGGTCTGTTATTTACATTTGCCTTATAACTTTCACGAGGGCCGTGGTATCGGTTATCTACCATGGCCGATGAATTTCTGCGAGGGGCATAAATCTGATTTGCATAAGTAGACCGATAGTGAGGATAATAATGGTAGTGGTGGTGATAATGCCAAGTATTCATATGATAATAGCGCCATGGGTAAGGTGTCCATGGTGACCACCAACCGGGGTAGTATCCCCAATAAAATGGCGAAACCCAAGGCACATAAACAGGAGCAAATAATACCGGGACACAAGGCCAGAACCAAATATTCACATAAAAGGCAGGCTGTCCCATTGAGTAGGCTGAAGGACCTCGCTTACTGTTGCCATTGTCGGCAGGCTCTGTATTTTCAACCGGTTCTACAATAGTAGTTTCTCCATAAATTGCTTCATCGCCAATAATTTGAACAAAAGCCGATTTATCGCCATCCTTTTCAATTTCAATTACTGCAATATCCTGACTTTCGGTAGCAGAAATGGGGACCTGTAAAACAATTGCGTGAGCATCATCTTTTGCAATGTCTATTACTTTTACATAATCGATTTTGCCATCCCCATTTAAATCAAGATTGTTTACTTCCTTATTTTGTGAATTTAGTTTTTTCTCAAAATCTTCAAGGGATTTAGCATCTTTGAAAGTTTCAAGTGCAGCCTGCAAACTAAAATTGTCTCCCGGCATTCCGGTACTATCTGCAAAATTAATTTCTTCCTTTTGCTGCGCCATTAAGTTACCGGTAATAAATACCAGTATCACTATAGTCAGCTTTTTAATTGCTTTCATAATTTTTATTTTTAGATAACTATAAGGTTGATTAGTTTAATCTACGAGGGATTAATTCTTTGTGAAAAAGTGTGCTTTCGCAGAAAACCAAAAATCAAGCCAAAAGTCTAAAGCATTCCTAAGTAAGGGTTAAGGTGTTTTTACCCAAATAGGTTTCCTTAGGGGAGATGATGAAAGATAATGTGGGATAGTACAAAAAAACAAACCATTTTAACAAATGTTATGTAAAAAATCTATTCCACTCAATCAACCGTGGTACACGCGTGAAGCAATAATTTTTCCACCTTGAATATCCAGAACTTCCGCCACATTCATGGTGTCTTCACCCGGAACGATGCGGATGTATTCCATGAAAACACGTTCATCATTTCCTGTAATGGTTTGTTCGCGATATTGGAGCTGTGGCAATCGCTCAAAAGCATTTTGCCACCATTCACGGAGCGCTGTTTTGCCCTTGATTAATCCTTTTGTTTCAGGGTGTCTGATTTTCAATTTAGGACTGAAATGAATTGCGTCTTCGCTGTATAATGCTAATAATTTATCGAGATGTTGTTCATTAAATGCGTTCAACCATTCCTTAGCTATTTCATTTGGCTTATTCATTACATCAATATTATAAATAGAAATTGAGAATAACAAAGGTAGTAAGTTAATTGAATTAATAACAAATTTGCTTATCTCTAAATCTAAAATTTTTTATAAAGTATTTCAAAGATTTAGATAAATTAATTCCCTTTAACATGAAAAATAATTTTGAGAACCCTAAATATTAAACTACCTTTCCCATCTCGAATATTATGAACAAAACAATAG
>JBBQVM010000037.1:0-16588 GCA_038211525.1 Bacteroidia bacterium | reverse complement strand
TTAGAATGTAAAAAAACCTTAAATATTGCCTCGTGCAGCTATTGAACCTGTATAAATTTCAACACATTTATCACCAATATTCCATAAAAAAACCCCGTTTTGAGCGGGGTTTATAAAATTGTAAAGAAGTTATTTACTTACTATATCGTTTAGCTACCTCTTCCCAATTAATCACATTCCAGAATGCTGAAATATAGTCGGGACGGCGGTTTTGATAATGCAGGTAATAGGCGTGTTCCCACACATCCAGCCCTAGAATCGGGGTTCCTTTTACTTCAGCAATATCCATTAAAGGGTTATCTTGATTAGGAGTTGAGCTCACTTCCAACTTGCCATCGGCGGTTTTCACCAACCAGGCCCATCCAGAGCCAAATCGGGTGGTAGCTGCTGCCGAAAACTTGGTTTTGAAGTCGTCGAAATTGCCAAAAGCTGAACTAATTGAATCGGCAAGTGAACCTGAAGGAGCGGCCGGAGCATTGGCAGTGAGGATATTCCAGAATAAGGAGTGGTTATAATGGCCACCTCCATTATTTCTTACCGCCATGGGTAATTTTGAAATGTTTTTGCAGATGTCTTCAATGCTCATTTTCTCGGCATCTGTACCTGCAACTGCATTATTGAGGTTGTTTACATAAGCCTGATGGTGCTTATCATGGTGAATTTCCATGGTTCTGGCGTCAATATGGGGCTCGAGTGCATTAAATGCATAGGGTAATTTGGGTAGTTCAAAGGCCATTTTCAGATGAATTTTAAGACTGATTGTATGTTGCAAATGTAACAAAATTATGACCTTTTGGTTTATTCCACACACCAATCAATTTGGGATTAAAATATTTTTTTACTTATGTGAGATTAATACATTTAAAAATTATATCTTTGCGCCTCAAATCTTATTCAAGCTTAATTAATTAAACCAACATCACAATGAAAAAAGTATTTGCCGTTATGGCGATCGTAGGAATGTTTGGATTCGTAGCATGCGGACCAAAAGCAGAAGATAAATCAGAACAAGCTACTGAACAAGTTCAGGATGCTGCTGCTGCTGCTACTGATGCAGTTAACGAAACAGCTACTGATGCTGTTGCTGCTATTGATTCAACTGCTGGTGCAGCTGTTGATTCAGTTAATGCTGCTGTTGCTCATTAATCATTTACGATTAAAAGAAAAAACCCTTCGTGTGAAGGGTTTTTTTTTGCTTTATACTTTTTCTAGTAGGTAGTATTCACAAACAACCAGTTCTGCCACCATCAACAGGTATATTTATTCCGCTGATATAAGCCGCCGCCGGAGAGGCAAGAAAACAGACCGCCGAAGCAATTTCATTCGGATCAGCAAATCTGCCCATAGGAATTTCATGTAACATCTCTGCTTCCAATTCTTTGGCTTCTTTTCCGCTTTTCACTGATTTATTTTCGATAATCGAAGACAATCTTTGGGTTAAAGTGGCTCCAGGTAGCACATTGTTGACAGTTATTTGAAAAGGTGCCAATTCAATAGACATAGTTTTTGACCAGTTAGCTACGGCGGCACGTATGGTATTGGATACTCCTAAGCCTTTAAGTGGTTGCTTCACGGATGTAGAAATAATATTGATAATTCTTCCGTAACCGGATGATTTCATTCCCGGAATAACCGCCTGAACCAGGATGTGGTTGCAAATTAGATGCTGACGAAAAGTTTTTTCAAAATCTTCCGTTTTTGCCTCGGTAATTGGCCCTCCGGCAGGACCGCCGGTATTATTAACCAGAATATTGATGAGGTTTCCCTTTTGAAGGTAAGCGGCTACCGCAGTTCGAAGCTCGTCGGGCTGACTAAAATCAGCGGTGAAATATTCGTGCTTTTGTGTTCCTGAGGTAGGCAGTGATGCAGCAATATCGGCCAAAGCCTGTTCATTTCTGGCAACAAGTGTAACAGATGCTCCCATACCAGCCAGTTGCCGGGCTGTTGCCAGTCCAATTCCCTGTGTGCTTCCGCAAACCAATGCCCTTTTGTTCTCTAAATTTATATCCATGCCGTAAAGATAACACCTGTTTACTTTTTATTTCTCGTTATTTTTCTATTAATTTGTAAAACCATTCTTCATTTACAAATTCCATTAGCCAATTCCCCTATTTATCATCTATCATTTACAACCCTTCACTATGTCCATCCCAGCAGCATTTAATTTCAAAAAATGGATTGATGAAAACCGTCATCTGTTAAAGCCACCGGTTGGCAACAAGGTAGTATATGTCCCTAACCAGGATTTTATTGTTATGGTGGTAGGTGGTCCGAATTCCCGAAAAGATTACCACTACAATGAAACAGAAGAATTCTTTTATCAGCTGGAGGGTGATGTGCAGGTGAAAATTATGGAAGATGGTAAGCCGAGAACAATAGACATCCGCGAAGGCGACATTTTTTTATTACCTGCCAGAACACCGCACTCGCCACAACGCGGACCGAATACTGTTGGCTTGGTGATGGAAGTTCAGCGAAGAGCCGGTATGCAGGACCGATTACAATGGTATTGCGAAGAATGTAATAATATGATTCACGAAGATATTTTCGATTTGAAAGATATTGTTAATCAGCTTCCAATTGCCATGGAAAATTTTTACTCTTCATTGGAAAAGCGCACCTGTAAAAAATGTGGTGCAGTTATGGAACCACCTGCGAAGGTGTAGCTTATTGTTCAGTATTTGGATAAATCCGCAAATGCTTTTCTCTTACCATTTCTACAATCTTAGCTCTTAGCTCGTTTATGTTTTCGTTTTTAGCTGCTGAAATAAAAATAGCCGGAGCATTCGCTTTCGCCATCCACGACAATTTCAGTTCTTCAAGACTCATGTTCTCCTTTACAGCGGGAGTTAGGTCATCGGCTTCTTTCTGAATGTAAGTGTACGCATCAATTTTATTGAAGACCATCAACACCGGTTTGTCGGAAGCTTTTAATTCCAACAAGGTTTGATTCACCACGGCAATTTGTTCTTCAAAATTCGGATGAGAGATATCAACCACATGCAATAATAAATCTGCTTCACGAACCTCATCCAAAGTAGAACGGAACGACTCCACCAAGTTGTGAGGGAGTTTTCTGATAAATCCAACCGTATCGGAAAGTAAGAATGGAATTGTTTCCAACACCACTTTTCTCACAGTGGTATCCAATGTAGCAAATAATTTATTTTCGGCAAACACATCCGATTTACTCAACGAATTCATGATAGTAGATTTTCCTACATTGGTATAACCTACCAGGGCTACACGCACTAAATTCTCTCTCGACTTCCTGCGTGTGAAATTTTGTTTATCAATTTCTTTCAGCTTGTCTTTTAGTCGTGAAAGTTTATCGCGAATTACGCGACGATCGGTTTCTATTTCCGTTTCACCGGGACCTCTTAATCCAATTCCACCACGTTGTTTTTCAAGGTGGGTCCACATACCCGTAAGGCGGGGAAGCAGGTATTGGTATTGCGCCAGTTCCACCTGTGTACGAGCTTGTGCGGTGCGTGCCCTTCGCGCGAAAATATCGAGGATGAGATTGGTTCTGTCGAGTATTCTGCAACCGGTAACTTTCTCTACGTTTCTAATTTGAGATGGTGACAACTCATCATCAAAAATTGCAATCTGAATTTCATTTGCTTTGATAAACGCACTTATCTCTTCCAGTTTTCCCTTGCCAACATAAGTTCGTGGTTCGGGATGATCCAGTTTTTGGACGAATCGTTTTAAGGTAACCGCCCCTGCAGTCAATGCAAGAAACTCGAGCTCATCCAAATATTCTGTGGTCTGAATGTCTGTTTGCCCGGGTTTGGAAACCGCCACTAACACAACGCGCTCCGCGATGATTTGAGAAATAGAAGGTAATTGTGCCATTAAAGAATTTAAACGCTAACGCTTAGCGGGAATAAAAGTTTTGGTTTTAGAAAACTACAATTTAAAACCATCCTCTACCAACACCTGTTTGAACAAACGGCCATGGTATTGAAATAAGAATCAGAATTAATCCGATGGAAAAATAAATGAATATTTTTTTGAATCTATCTGTGTCGTTTACTGCACGCTTAGCCATTGCATTTCCGATGGTAATAATAAGGATGGCAATAATCATTACTGTGATATGTTCCACCGCCCAAAAACGTAACATCCTGTCTTTCATCGCTGCACCCATATCAGCAAGAGCCATTTGGACTGACGGACTTACCATGTAAAGTAAAAATCCAATCAATAACTGAACATGAGCGAATATGAGAGTGAACAAAGTTAGTTTTTTGTCTCCGGGAGTAAAACTTCTCTTGCTCTTCCAGCCATTGTAGGATCGCAATATGGTCATAACTAGTAATATGAGTAATATCCACCTCAAAAATGAATGGGTATGAAGAAGTCCGGTATACATAAATGCTATTTTTTAGTAGTCAACAAAAATAGTAATCTATTTTAAATTACCTAACTAAAATTCTAATACCCTGCATAATAAGTATTTAATTCAACCGGCAAATGTGAAATTGAAAGGAAATTGAACCGTTTTTGTTTGATAGGTAGCTTTCAAAAAAGCAGCATTGGCTACATGAAAATGTAAAAAAATTAGAAGGTTGGTCTATTTTGGGTATAATTGCAGAAAGAAAAACTAAGATGAACAAAATCCGTTCCCTGATACTGTTGCACTTCCTGATATTGGTTTCAATGGTGGAGGCACAGGTCACCTTTCCGGTAAATGGGGTTGCCGATAACCGTCACATTACCTATGCTTTCAAAAACGCCAGAATTGTTGCTGACGCTAAAACCGTTGTTGATTCAGCCACTTTAATCATTCGAGATGGGAAAATTGAGGAGATGGGCAAGGGTGTAGTGATCCCTGCCGATGCTGTGGTGTATAATCTTGCAGGCAAATCAATTTACCCCTCTTTCATTGATCCCTATACCACTTATGGAATGCCTTCCTCTGAAAAAGCGGAACGGCAACGAGGACCACAAATAAATTCCAATACCAAAGGCGCTTACTCCTGGAACCAGGCCCTGAAACCGGAATTTCAAGCCTATCGCGTTTTTTCAGTTAATAATGAAACAGCTAGGGGATTTCGAAAAGCTGGATTCGGCGCCGTTTGTTCTTTTAATGATGATGGAATTGCCAGAGGTACCGGTTGTGTGGTAACACTTGCTGATCAAAAAGAACAGGAGGTGATGGTGCTGGAACGGGCAGGCGCATTTTATTCTTTTAACAAAGGATCCTCTTCACAGGATTATCCTACCTCACAAATGGGTGCTATTGCATTACTTCGACAATCTTTTCTGGATGCTGCTTGGTATAAGCAAGGAGGTAAGGAAAAAGAATATAATATCTCCATTCAAGCATGGATCGACAATCAGGGTATTCCACAAATTTTTGAAACGTCCAATAAATTAGAATCGCCTCGTGTCGATAAAATAGGGGATGAATTTGGTGTAAAATACATTATTAAAGGTGCCGGTGACGAGTATCAACGACTCAATGAAATTAAAGCTACTCAGTGCAGTTTTATTTTGCCGGTGAAGTTTCCCGAAGCATTAGATGTTTCTGAACCCTATGATGCATTGAATGTAAATTTAGAGGATTTAAAACATTGGGAAATGGCACCTGCAAATGCACGCATGCTAAACGATGCAGGAGTTGAAATTGCATTTACTTCGCAAGGGTTAAAAGATCCTTCCGATTTTCTTCCTGCATTACGTAAGATGATATTGTACGGATTGTCACCCGAAGTTGCACTAAAAGCTTGTACGGAAACACCTGCTAAATTTCTTGGTATATCAGCAGTAACCGGTGCTCTCCGCAAAGGAATGCTTGCCGATTTTATTATTACCTCCGGCGATTTATTTAAAAAAGACAATGTTATTTTTGAGAACTGGGTGAAAGGAGAACGGTATATAATTCAAAAAAGTTATGGTACCGATGTTCGTGGTGTTTATAATCTGGATGTTAAGAATACTAAATTAACTCTTAAAATTACCGGTGAGCCTTATCAACTGAAAGCAGTTATTGAAAAAGATAGTACCATTACAAAAACTGATGTGTCCTTTGAGAATGAAATTCTTAGTTTGCAATTCGAATTAAAATCAGACCCCGGAAAAGGAAATTATAATCTGAATGGTTTCAGAATTGGTGATGCAGGAAAAGGTTTCAAGGGTACCGGCACCGATCCTTCAGGCTCACCGGTTACCTGGGATGCAAGATATTTATCAGCGGCTGTTGCAGATATTAAAATAGATACCGCAAAAATAGAAAAACCGGTGTTGGGGGCTGTTTGGTATCCCAATAAAGCATTTGGTTTTGATACGTTACCGGTCGCGCAAACTGTGCTTTTTAGAAATGTAACGGTGTGGACAAACGAAAAAGAGGGGATTTTAGAAAATACGGATGTTCTTATCACTAACGGTAAAATTTCAGCAATAGGGAAATCACTTGTCGCAGGAAATGCAACGGTGATTGATGGCACCGGTAAGCACCTAACTTCAGGAATAATTGATGAGCATTCTCACATTGCAATTAGTAACGATGTGAATGAATGTTCGCATTCGGTTACTGCTGAAGTACGTATAGGTGATGTATTGGATCCTGATGATATTAATATTTATCGCCAACTTTCCGGTGGTGTTACTACATCGCAGTTGTTGCATGGATCCTGCAATCCAATTGGTGGACAATCGGCCATCATTAAATTACGTTGGGGACAACCTGCTGAAAAATTGAAGCTGGAAGGTGCACCCGGATTTATTAAATTTGCTTTGGGCGAAAACGTAAAACAATCCAATTGGGGAGATGATTATAGAATACGTTATCCTCAATCAAGAATGGGAGTTGAGCAGGTTTATATTGATGCATTTACCAGAGCGAAAGAATATGATGAGCAGTTAAAAGCTTGGAAACCCGGAATTAAAAATGGCTTAAAACCTCGTCGCGATTTAACACTGGAAGCTCTAGTGGAAATCACCAATAAAAAAAGATTTATTACTTGTCACTCGTATCAGCAGGGTGAAATTAATATGCTCATGCATGTTGCCGATTCAATGGGTTTTAAGATAAATACATTTACACACATCCTCGAGGGTTATAAAGTTGCAGATAAACTAAAAGCACACGGTGCCGGAGCCTCCAGTTTTTCCGACTGGTGGGCCTACAAATATGAGGTAATGGAAGCAATTCCCTATAATGGTGCCATCCTGCACGATATGGGTGTTATAGTGGCTTATAATTCTGATGATGCTGAAATGGCACGCAGGCTCAATCAGGAAGCAGCAAAAGCTGTTAAATACGGAGGTATTTCGGAGGAAGAAGCATTTAAATTCGTAACACTGAACCCTGCAAAACTCCTTCACATCGATGATAAAATAGGCAGCGTTAAAGTGGGTAAAGATGCTGATGTAGTTTTATGGAACGGAAATCCTCTTTCAATTTATTCTAAAGTTCTTCAAACATATATTGATGGTGTTTGCTATTATGATGTTGATAGGGACCAGAAAATGAGAGAAGAGTTAATCGCCGAAAAGGCACGAATTATTAAGAAAATGATGGCAGAAAAAAATACTAACGGTGGTGAAGATATGAAAAAACCTACCTTTAAAATTCAGACGTTGCATCATTGCAGAGACAATGAATAATTCTAAAGTTAAAAAAATAAAATAGTAGTTCCATTAATAGATATTGTTCACAAAATGAAAAAATATATCATCTGCCTTCTTGCCATCTTGGTTACTTATGTTGGGCATTCACAAAATGTGGCACCCGCACCGGTTCAGTCGAAACGAATACTTTTTACCGGAGGAGTAGCTCACATTGGAACTGGTGAAGTGATTCAAAATAGTGCCATCGGATTCGAAAAAGGTAAACTAACACTGGTCGCCGACGCCACTGTTATTCGCATTGACGGTTCTGCCTACGACACCATTATAAATATTGCAGGCAAACATGTTTACCCCGGATTAATTGAAATGAATTCCATTATTGGATTGAGTGAAATAGAATCTGTTCGATCAACCAGTGATTATGCCGAAACCGGAGGAATTAATCCTTCAGTACGTTCGATAGTAGCCTACAATACCGATTCTAAAATTACTCCTACGGTTCGTTCCAATGGGGTGTTAATAGCTCAAATTGTTCCACTCGGCGGCGTTGTTTCCGGACAGTCATCTGTTGTGCAATTGGATGCTTGGAACTATGAAGATGCAGCTATTAAAACAGATGAGGGCATTCATTTAAACTGGCCCTCTCTACGAATAAATCACTCGGATAAAGCCGACGAGGAGGAAAAGCAAAAGGAACGTTCCGATAAAGCAATTGCCGATATTAGAGTGCTGTTCGCCGATGCAAAAGCGTATGCTCTTCAACGTAATCCCAAAGAAAAAAATATCGATTTAGAATCAATGAGGGGGTTGTTTAACGGAACAAAAAAATTATACGTGCATTGTAATTTCGTTAAGGAAATTATTGCGGCTGTTGGATTTTGTCGCGAGTTAGGAATTAAAATGGTGCTGGTGGGTGGAACAGATTCATGGATGGTAACAGCTCTTTTGATTGAAAATAAAATTCCGGTGGTATTAGAAAATATTCACAGGCTCCCTTCGCGGGATGATGAGGATGTGGATCAACCCTACAAGTTACCGTATTTACTTAAAAAGGCAGGTGTGCAATTTGCAGTTTCTGTTTCAGGCTTTTGGCAAGCTCAAAATCTATCTTTTCAAACGGGTACTACTGCCGGTTACGGTTTGTCAAAAGAGGAAGCTTTGATGGCCGTTACATCAACGCCGGCAGAAATTTTAGGGATAAGCGATTTTAATGGCACCTTAACAAAAGGAAAAGATGCCACTTTTGTTATTTCAACCGGCGACTTGCTGGATATGCGATCATCGGTGGTGACGGATGCTTATATCCAAGGTAGATACGTAAATCTGGACGATACCCGGAAACATTCCTACCGAAAGTACCAAGCTAAGTACGGGCTGAAGTAATTTTACACCTTTTACACCTGTCAGGTGTAAAACTATTAACTGATGAGGTTGTTTACAGGTAACAAGCATCGGGTGGTGATCAATATCATGCTGTAATAAAAATATTTTTCCCACCTTTGCGCCTTCATTAACAATAAACTATGCCAATCTTACTATTCCTGATCCTTCACTGGTACCTCTCCCTGTTTGCCCAAACATTTTTTCACCACCGGTACGGAGCTCATAAAATGTTCACAATGAACTCTTTTTGGGAGAAATTCTTCTTTATTTTCACTTGGATCACTCAAGGATCTTCCTATTTGAACCCAAGGGCTTATGCTATCATGCACCGTATGCATCACGCATTCAGTGATACTGAAAAAGATCCTCATTCGCCTCATTATTTCAGAGATGCCTTTCAGATGATCTGGAAAACTAAAGACTATTATTATGCACTGGTTAGCCATCAGGTAGAACCTGAAGCCCGTTTCGATAAAAATTATCCTACATGGCCTAAACTGGAACGCATTGCAGAGAGTTCCATTTCCAGGTATTCGTTTGCTGCGGCTTATATTTTATTCTATGTATTTTTTGCCACTCAATGGTGGATGTGGCTCTTCTTACCAATCCATTTTTTCATGGGACCAATTCAGGGTGCCATTGTAAATTGGGCGGGGCATAAATACGGATACACTAACTTTAACGATGGTGATCACTCTAAAAACACACTATTTATTGATCTTTTCCTGCTCGGGGAATTGTTTCAAAATAATCACCACCATTATGCTGCAAGAAGCAATTTTGCTACCCGTTGGTGGGAATTTGATCCGGTTTATCCTGTTATTAGACTTTTGGATACCTTAGGCATTGTTTCTATTGTAAGGATCTCTTAATCAACGAGTTTGTATTTCATCAAGCACTCGTAGGTGTTACCCATTCGCTTGGTGAGTGACGACAATCATCTTCTTTTAAAATATTCTTCCTTTTATTTGTAGCGTCAATCAGATCGTCAGCGCTGATAGCGCCTCTTCTCATGTGTGCAATAATTTGTTGATTTGAGCTGTTAGAATTTTATTGTTATTGAAAATGGCAATACTAACCGGCAATAGTTGGACGATTATTTATTATTTTTAACAACTTAAAGTAGTCGTGCATGAAAATAAATAATCGATTCAATTGGGATGTAATGGTTGTGTGTAAAAATTATTCTTTTGCATTTTGCATGATGTTTTCAATAATTGTTTTTCAGTCTTGCGGCCCATCAAAACAAAAAACAACTCCTGAAGTACGGGATATAACCGAATCCGTTTATGCTTCAGGAGTTATTAAATCAACCAATCAGTATGAAGTTTATTCCACCACCAATGGAATTTTGAAAGAGGTGTTGGTAAAAGAAGGCGACACTATCGAACCAACCACGCCGCTATTTATTATCGATAATACGGTTTCTTCTTTCAGTACCGAAAATGCAAAACTTTCAATGGAGTTATCGAAAGACAAAATTGGTCCTGAGTCAAATACTTTACGTGAATTGGAAGTGCGTTTAAAATTATCGAAAGCAAAAATGGATCATGATTCTATTCTTTTAGAACGACAACGGAATTTATGGTCGCAACAAGTCGGATCAAAGGTCGATCTGGAACAAAGAGAACTAGCGTACAAAGCATCAAAAACCGAATATGAAGCCATCCGGTTTCAACTGAGCCAGTCGAAACTGGAGTTATTAAAACTCTATCAGCAATCGGTTAATAATTTAAAAATTTCCGAAAAACAACAATCCGATTTTACGATCAAAAGTACTATTCAGGGAACCGTTTATTCTATTCTTAAAGAACAAGGTGAACTGGTCTCTATTCAAATGCCGCTTGCTATAGTTGGTGAATCAAATCGCTTTGAAATTGAAATTCAGGTGGACGAATATGATATCACGAAAGTGAAACCCAATCAACGTGTTTTTATAACGATGGATAGTTATCGCGATAAGGTGTTTGAAGCTGTTGTGGAAAGGGTGGAACCTTTTATGAATGAACGAACACGCACGTTTAAAGTGATATCTAAATTTATAGAGAAGCCTCCTGTACTCTATCCGAATTTAACGGTAGAAGCTAATGTGTTGATACAGACAAAAGCTAAAGCTCTAACAATTCCTACCGCATACCTTATCGGAAATAATAAAGTGCTTACCGGACCAGAGGATACTTCTACTGTTGTGACAGGAATATCAAATATGCAATGGATTGAAATTGAAAAAGGATTAAACAGTAACCAGGAAATTTATTTGCCGTTGCGATGAAAGTTCCGTTAACGTTAGAGATTTCTCAAACATTATTGCTTGCGCGGCTAAAACAATCGATTGTGGCTGCTGCCGGTGTTACTTTTGGCATTGCCATGTTTATTACACTGGTGAGTTTTATGACCGGTTTGAATAAGATGCTTGACAACCTGATATTGAATCGCACTCCACACATAAGACTCTATAATGCTATCACTCCATCATCAAGTCAACCCATCCAAAAGGTAATTGAATTTGAGGAGTCATTGAATGGTATAAGTTCTATTAAACCATCCGATAGCAGAAACGAAATTTATAACAGTATTCCTATTCTTCAATACCTGAGAAATGATCCAAGAGTAATTGCGGTTGCACCTAAGGTTGCGGCGCAAGTATTTTATAATATTGGATCAATTGATTTAAATGGACTTGTGAATGGAATTGATGTGAAAGAAGAACTGCGCTCATTTTCGTTTAAAGATTATATCATTGCAGGTGATGCAATGGATCTCGATCGTGTTTCTAATTCCATCATTATTGGGAAAGGTGTTGCCGATAAAATGTTGACCAACGTTGGAGAAATCATTCGCGTTACCACTGCAAAAGGCGATCAGGTTTCTTTAAAAGTAGTTGGTGTTTTTCAGTTGGGATTAGCGGCAGTGGATGATGTGCAGAGTTACGCATCGCTTTCGACTACCCAAAAGTTATTAGGTAAAACAGCTAGCTATTATACAGACATACAAGTTAAACTCACCGACATTAAATTAGCTCCGGGTATGGCGCGTGAGTATGCTAAAATATTTAATGTGGATGCTGAAGATATACAGTCGGCAAATGCGCAATTTGAATCGGGCACTAAAGTTAGAAATATTATTACTTATGCAGTAAGTATTACTTTGCTCATTGTTGCCGGTTTTGGAATTTATAACATTTTGAACATGATGATCTATGAAAAAATGGATTCGATTGCTATTCTTAAAGCAACTGGTTTTTCAGGAAAAGATATAAGGAAAATATTTATTAATCTATCACTTATCATTGGTGGAGTGGGTGGATTGGCGGGTTTAATTCTTGGACTTATTTTTACGCTCTTCATTGATCAAATACCTTTTAATACAGCAGCTTTACCAGCCATCCATACCTACCCCATCAATTACAATATTAATTACTATTTAATTGGTATCGTATTTTCATTAATCACCACTTATATCGCAGGTCATTTTCCGTCGGTAAAAGCCGGTAAAGTAGATCCTGTTGATATTATACGCGGAAAATAATGAGCAGCGAAAATGTGATTGAAGCAAAAGGCATCACGAAGTATTTTTATGATCCTGTTAAATTCCGTGTGATTGAAAATATTTCACTAACCATTCAAAAAGGGGAGTTTGTTTCTATCACCGGAAAATCGGGATGTGGAAAATCAACGCTTTTGTATATCCTCTCTACCATGGATACCGTTTTCGAAGGAGAATTATTCATCAACAACCAATCGATGAATAATTTTTCAGAACCACAACTTGCCAAAGTGAGAAATGAAAATATTGGTTTCGTTTTTCAGTTCCATTACCTCTTGCAAGAATTTACTGTTTTACGAAACGTAATGCTCCCCGGTTTAAAATTTGGTAAATATTCTGAAAAAGAGATAGAACAAAAAGCAATGGATCATCTTCGCACCTTGGGTATCGCGGATCAGGCTCACAAAAAGGCTAACTTGTTATCGGGGGGCCAAAAGCAACGGGTAGCTATTGCCCGTGCTCTGATTAATGACCCGTTACTAATTATGGGTGACGAGCCTACCGGGAATCTCGACAGTAAAAACAGTGATATTGTAATGGAAATATTCAAAGAAATAGTTTCACTCAAGAAACAATCGCTGCTCATAGTTACTCACGATGAGGATTTTGCAAAGAAAACAGATAGAATTATAAGGATGGATGATGGTAAAATTGTTTAATAAGGCAACAATCGTTCGCATTTAGTATAGATTATGGCAACTCTTTTTTTATATTTGTGAGGCGCTAATTGCAAGTGTTCAAATTATGTCATTCAAACAACGACAAGTACTTCTGTTTTTAATTGTTATAGCCTCATTTCACCCGTTAAGGGCTCAGGTGAAAGATTCCATTAATATTGATCTTTTTAGTTTGTATGAAAGCGCCTCCGATCAGGAAGGACTCTTTTATTTACCTGAGATTAAAAGAGGCGGTCCTCTGTCGAATGCTAAAATAATTAATGAGAGGCGTTTGCAGGCAGCTACTAAAATTCAAAATTTCGGAGGCGTCGCTATTGCTGCCACCAACTTAGCGTGGATGGAACTGGACAATGATAACAACCAGAAATCCCTTGAACTGTTTAACATCGCACTTGATGCACAAACACAAATGCATGATTTGCGAGGTGCGGCAGTGGTACGGCTCGAAATGGGTTTTGTGAACTATAGAAGTCTGCAATACGATGATGCGCTATCAAATTTTGAAAATGCATTAAAAATACTAGAAGATAATAAATTTACAAAAGATATTCCTGTTACTCACGCCTTAATTGCTCAAATTTATTTAGTCAAAAAAGATTTTGAGAATGCACAGATTCATTATTTGAAAGCCTACAATGGTTTTAATACTGCCGAAAATAATTTTGCCCGGGCACGCATTGGTGTTCAACTTGCCGAGCTCGCAATACGAAAAAGTGAATTTGCTTCTGCAATTAAATATTTAGAAAACTCTTTTCAGGTTTTTCAGCAAACAGGTGATAAAAGCGGAATGGCTCTTATCTACCGCGATTACGGAATTATTAAATTTAAAAAGAGTGAATATGAAAATGCGATCTCCGATTATTCACAAAGTCTCGCTTATTCCAATCAACTTTCAGTAGCCAAACTGCTTAAAGAAACTTATCTGAAATTATTTACAATTTTATCTTTGAGCGGCAATCATGATAAATCCAATGACATAAATATTCTCTATGTTCAGTTACGCGATTCAATTGATAATGTAGAAAGATCAAGGGTGTTGAACAGTCAGCTTACCAGGCGAGACATTCTTGAAAAAGAATCTATTCAAGAGATGATCCGCAAAGGAACCGACATTACTTATGCGCAACTCTCTACACAAGAGCTCGAAAAAAATCGTCAATTAACCGAAGCAGAAATTGAACGTCTCGAGAAAGAGAAAATAATTGAAGACCTGAACATGGCGAAAAGAATTTCTGATCAGTCAAATATAGAACGTGAAGATAAAATTCAACAGCTTACTAAAGAAAAAGCGCTGCAGGATTTAGCACTTTCAAATAAGGAACTGGAGATGAGCAGAGGGCAAACTTTCCGCAACACTTTATTAATAGGTTTTCTTTTCATCATTGTTATTGCAGCATTACTTTTCACCCGTTACCGGAATCAAAAAAAATCACATGGCCAACTCGATACTGCTTATAAGGAACTATCCGATATACACTATAAATTGGTATCGGCACAGGAACAATTAGTGCATTCGCAAAAAATGGCTTCTCTCGGACAACTAACAGCGGGCATAGCACATGAAATACAGAACCCACTCAATTTCGTAAATAATTTCGCTGAACTTTCTGTCGAATTAATTGATGAGATAAATGATCCGGGTATTAACAAAGATGAAGTAATCAACGATCTTCGGGCCAACCTTGAAAAAATTACTCACCATGGAAAGCGTGCCGATAAAATTGTGAAAGGAATGCTAACCCATTCCAGAGTTGGGCAAGCTGAAAAACAACCCTCCGATATTAACAGAATGATTGACGAATTGCTTGATCTTTCCTACCATGGTAATCGTTCGATGGACAATTCTTTCACCGCAGAAATCATCAAAAATCTAGATTTGACGCTTCCTGAAATAAATATTGTTACTCAGGATATAAGCAGAGTACTCATCAATATGTTTAATAATGCGTTTTATTCAGTAGGGCATCGTGCCAAACAAAAGGATAAGAACTACCGACCCAGTGTTGGAGTGAGTACCCGACTGCAGGGAAACAATGTAGTTATTAAAATTAGAGACAACGGAATGGGGATTCCGGAAGAAATACGAAGTAAAATATTTGACCCGTTCTTCACCACCAAACCCGCCGGTGAGGGCACCGGGTTAGGGTTGTCTCTTAGTTACGATATCATTGTAAAGGGCCATCACGGAGCCCTTCAAGTGAACTCGGAAACCAATACCTTTACCGAATTTGTGGTTACCTTGCCGCTAATTTGACCATCTTTGTATTATTTCTTAAAAAGTATTCAATTTATCATTTAAAAATTAATCTAGCATGAGCAAACAATCTGACCTGACCTTTTTACGATCCTTCACGAAGGATGATGCCGCTAAAATCAGTAAATATGTAAATATGTTTCTCGATTCAGCCCCAAAAGCGCTAGAACAAATGAAAACGCAACTTGCCGCCACCGACTGGCCGGGACTGCGTATCTCAGCACACTCCATGAAGTCACAATTACGGTATATGGGCATGTCGGGTGCCGAGCAATATGCTATTGGAATTGAACGTAGTTGTAGCGAGTTAACCGCTTTAGAGCAAATTCCTGAACTGCTTACTAAGTTGAGTGACAGCATGTCTATCGCATTTGGAGAGCTTAAAGCTGAAATTGCGACTCTTTGAAAATTGAAACTATTACCTTAATATTGCACTTCAATTAAAACGACTTCCCAATGGCCGATTTGAAAAAAAAGATTTTTATTGTTGATGATGATCCTATTCTGGCAGAAATGTTGAAAGATCACCTGGTGAAAATGACCAGCTACGAAATAAAAATTTTCAATACCGGAGAAGAGTGCATCAGTGCCATGACAGAACAACCCGGAATCGTTTTCCTCGATTTTTATCTTAATTCCGTTAACCGGGAAGCCATGGACGGCATGGAAGCGCTCAAAGAGATTAAAAAATTGAGCCCTGAAACCGATGTAGTTATGCTGTCGGGGCAGGATAAAATTGATGTTGCTGTTAAAACGATGCAGTATGGTGCTTTCGACTATATTGTGAAAGGCGAAAGCTCTTTTTATCGTGCGGAACAAGTCGTGTTCAACATATACAGGTATAAGAAATTACAAGGTAGCGCTGCTAAATACAAAAACCTAACTATCTGGTTTGGAATGGCCTTGATTGCTGTTGTAATATTGGTGATTTGGTTAGAGCTATCTGGTAAAATTACCAACATGCCAAGTTTCACCTATTAAGCTAAAAAACTTTAGTGTTGATGATTTATTTTAACCTCGCAGGTTAAGATATTTAGCTACATACTTTCCTATAATATCAAATTCCAAATTCACAACGGAGCCCGGCTGTATGTTTTTAAAATTAGTGTGCTCATAAGTGTAAGGTATAATTGCTACCGAAAAATGA
>JBBQVM010000036.1:0-16743 GCA_038211525.1 Bacteroidia bacterium | reverse complement strand
GAAATTCAAAAATTAGTTATTTCGAGAGAGATACTGAAATAATTTTTTCTTCTATTAAAATTTTGGGAATTTTTATTTGCAACTTCGGTTGGAAAATTAAAACCCTTCCAGTTCGGGTTGACGATAACGTATCCAGAATTTCTGCAGCGCTTTTATCTCATAAGGTAATTTGTACACACCGGCCTTGTAGCGAAGTGATGAAAAAGACTTCATAAAATTTCGTTGGAAGTCTGACATTTTAAAATCAGAAACCGTTGGATAATATCCGTTCAGCACTGTTTCAAAATCTTTTATTAAATCAATCATATACGGTTTGAGCCAAGGGGTGAGCGGGTTTTTTCTCAGATCAAAATTTTCCCATGCGGGATCGAGCCATTCCTCTAATTTTTCAGGGAACTTAAAACCTGCTGCCTTAACCTGTTCGTACATATCGGACCCTTCAGTTGGAACAGGGCTGTATAAATAAATTATTATTTCAGTATCGGGGTTTACTTTTTTTACTTTACGGATGAATTCAATGTCTTCTTTAATTCTCTCGTAAACTTCTTTTTCGGTATCGGCAGGAGTGCCCAGCACAAATGAATATTCAGGAATAATGCCCGTTTTACGTAAGCGACCTGCAAACTCCAATATTTGAGCTCCTGTTTGAGTACCGCCCTTATCCATCTGCTTTAATACCGCATCATTTCCGGTTTCGGCACCAAAAAATATCATCTTACAACCTGCATCTTTCATGATCTGAAGTGATTCATCTGAATATTTATTCAGCGTGTCAATACGTCCCTCACCCCACCAGGAAACTTTTTCAGGTTTAATTAATTTTGCAAATTCAATGGTACGTTTCTCGGAGACAAAAAAATTATTGTCGTGAAATTCGATTGCATCTCCACCAAATTTATCTTTCAGATATTTTATATCCTGAAAAATTAATTCAGCAGATTTTCCCTTCCAACGAGCATTATAAATTGGCACCACTGCGCAAAACGAACAGGTGAAAGGGCAACCAATACTCGAATGGTAAGCAATCGTTTTTTTTCCGAGATACGTTTTGCCTAAATAATTGGAGATCGGATAAAAAGTATTTAACTTCTCGTAAGGAAAATTTGGGAGTGAATCCTGGTCGTAGATTTCATCTTTGTGGGTAAAAACAATTTTACCCTCATTTTTAATAATCAAATTGGGCACCTTCGAAACATCACCATCTAAATCGATTGCATCGAGTAATTGCGGAAAGGCTTTATCACCCGGACCATTTACAATAAAATCAACAGCATCCGATTTAATTGCTGATTTGTATTGGTTACTTGCGAAATATCCGCCCCAAATTATTTTTATTGCAGGAAACTGTTCTTTTATTTTGATGGTGTAGGGTATTGCTTGCTTTAACTGCGGCCCCGGCATTACAGTACATCCAAAATAACCAAAACGACCCTCGTCAAAGTAACCGGCAATCTTAGACCAGGGGTCCTCTTCCAGATTTCCATCAACAATTACGTAATCCCGTTTGCCATCAATGGAAGCAGCAATTTGAAGAATTGAATTTGGAATCCTAGGTTTGTAATTATTACTCCTGGGATTGAATAAAATTACCCCTTTACCACTCATAATTTATTAATCTATTGATAATTAGAAATTTCAACTGCCAAGTTACGTAAAAACTCTGAATCGAAGGTAATTAATAAAAATACATGTTATAACATATATTTTTATTAATTTTGCAGTATGGAATGCTACTCTAGTAGGTAAAGTCTATTATTGAAGCGCAATTAAATTACCGGCATCTGGAAACGATAATTTAAAATAAGCGGGATGATTCATTTATCATTTACCAAATAACCATCCAACAAAATGGAAATAGAAAAGGCCATCAAACAAAACGTTAAATTTAGTTCTGAATATCACAAAATTGCAGTGAACATTCTATTCACAGCATCTTGGATTGATCAAGGGCATATTCAAAAATTAAAACCATTTGGATTAACTCCTCAGCAGTTTAATATTTTAAGAATTTTAAGGGGGCAACATCCAAAGCCTGCAACTATCAATTTACTCATCGACCGTATGATTGATAAAAGCAGCAATGCGTCAAGATTGGTTGACCGGCTAGAGCAAAAAGGTTTTGTAAACAGATGTGTGAATAAAGATGACAAGCGGGCGGTGAATGTTCAGATTTCTGAAAAGGGACTTGAGGTATTAAAAAGTATAGATGAAAATCTGAATTCGCTTGATTCTGATTTTAAAACTCTGAGTATTGAAGAGGCACAACAGCTCAATTTTTTACTTGACAAATTAAGAGGGTAATTTTAACTTATAAAATGATTACAGTAATTTCAGGCACCAATAAATCAGATAGTCTTACCAGGGTGGTATCATCCATTTATTACAACAAATTACGTTCACTATACCCTTCCACTCGTTTTCTTTCATTGGAAGATATTCGCTACGACTTCATTTCAGGTGCGATGTATGACCATCATTCGGAGGGGATACAGCATTTGCAGGAGACTTTATTTAATCCCACAAAAAAATTCGTTTTTGTTTTACCTGAGTATAATGGGAGCATTCCGGGGGTTTTAAAACTTTTGATCGACTCACTTGATGTAAGGCCCGCATTTCAGAATAAAAAAGCCGCCTTAACAGGAATTGCTACAGGCAGGGCAGGGAATCTAAGAGGCCTAGATCATCTGTCTTCGATACTTCAGCACATGCGCGTAACCGTTATGCCACAAATGCTACCCATTTCAAGAGTGAAGGATGAGCTGAATCATCATGGTGATTTTATTTTGCCCGGAACGATTAAAGTCATAGAACAACATCTTAAAAGCATTCTCGATTTTTAATTATAATCGTGAATATATTTCTACAATTGCTTTCGCTGTATCAGCAATCATTGGAACTTTCTTGCGTATAAATTGTTGCGGGTTGGAAAATATTTCCTTTAATGAAATGAGCATTTCGGATTCATTTACACATAGATAAGTGGAATCGCTGCTAGGCAAAAAGCCGGTTTCAAAACTTACTACTTTCATGCCACAGTAAAGTGCTTCCAAAAAAACATATCCGGCCGATTCATAGGAAGATGTATGCAACAGTACTTTACTTTGACTCATATAATTCAAAACTTCTTCACGTGAAATTTGTCCGGTTAAAGTAAGTGAATCAGTTAGTTTTAATCGTTCGATCTGCTTTTTAATTTCTGCATACTGAGAACCTGTTCCAATAAGCACTCCTTTTAAGCCGCGGAATTCGCTTTTCATTTTTGAAAATAAATCCACGAAAAGTGTATAATTTTTATTTTCATTCAAAGAACCTACTCCAAGAATATCAATGGTCCTATCTGCCGAAAGGCCAATTTTTATGAAATCTTCAGGATTCAATCCGAAGGGGACAACTGCATCAATAGGAATCTTCGAATTACGTTGCAGGACATCTGCCGCAAATGGAGAATTAGCAATTACGAACGAATTTTTTAATCTTAATATTTTGAGGTAGTGGTTAGATGCGCGGGCATCCTGACCCATCACATGACAAACTAATCTGGCCTTTGTAATCGATGCCAGCCAGTTGCCAACCAGAGTGCATTCATTCAACCAGAATGCATGGATGATATCAATTGGAGTTTCGCGATGAATTTCAATAACCTGCTTTATCACATTTTTCCAGGTACCGAACCGATTAGGAAAGCTTGAATTACTCCCACCTGCGGAATAACAAGTAATACCCTTCCAGGTATAACCTCCTTTAAGGAATGGATATTGAAAGGAAACCACATTAATATTCAAATGTGCGCCATACGAATTTTTCAACTCCAGAAGAAGCGCTTGCAATGCGGGAATACAAGTAGTATCATCAGTTGATTGGGGAAATCCCGGTGTCAGAATGACGATATTTTTCATCGATTTCATATAGTTCCCATCCATCATTACTTTTCTCAACCAGTTTTGCCATACCGGAGTTTAGCAGGTAAATATAATTATTCATTGGATTAAGTCCTTGCCATTGCTTTTCAAAAGCTTTTTTATTAAAAATAAGGTAGGAATCAGTTGTCACAGAATCGAGTGGTTGATTGAACAAGTTAATCAATTTTCCATCAAAACCATAACTTCTAAGAGCTCCATCAATTCCAAACGTATATATGATTTTAGGTTCCTGTTTTAGCACCATCAAAGCTAATTTTTTTTCTTCCCTGTTCAGTTTCAAAAAGGGCAAAAAAGCAAAATATACCAAGGTGATTTGAAAACAAAACACGATTGTGAGAAAAACATAAAATAATTTTCTTCTATAATGAAACCAGGAAAGTAAGGTGAGATAAGAGGGGAGACATGCAATTACGAAAAATGGTAGTATTGGTAGGAGAAATCTAGGATTATGCATTGGAGTAATACAAACCACTAAAAAATACAACACACATCCTATCAAAACAGGTTTAAAAATGAGTGAAGGCTGGCTCTTATTAAAAAACATCAGAAAAATAAAAATAATTCCCGGGAAAATAAATCCGGGATGAACTAATACCGATAAATTGTAAATGAGGTTGGGCAAAATATAATGTACACTTCCATCATTAGTTATAAAATTGCGTTTGAATAAATTGCTCAATGACCATCCTTCAGAATCGTAGTTATAAAGTATTGAAGTGGATTCGGGGTTTTTAAAATATAAATGTATTAATAATGGAATCGCCATTAACAACAAGGTTCCAACCAGCTTTTTTATATTAAATTTATAAAAATTTGAACTTACAAAAAAAACTATTAAAGGAATAACAATTGGAGTCAGCGCCATGCGGAAAAATATTGCGGTAAAAGCTGTAAAAACAGAGAATAGAAAGAAACTTGTTTTCTTCAATTTGATGGATCTGTCGGCAAAATAGTATGCAGTTACCACTAAAGCCAAAGCAGGCACATCCGACATTACAGAAATAGCGTGTCGGAAAAAATATGGGGAGAGTCCTAAGAATAGAAAAGCAAAAACACCAACCTCTCTCTCTCGTCCCGGGAACTCACCTATGAGAAAAGATGCAACCAATACTAAAATCCATGAAGCACTAAGTACAGGAATTGCTAACATAGCAATTTTAATTCCTGTTATAAATGCTAACAATGCACCTGCTAAAGGATATCCCGCAGTCCAATGAAAATATCCTGGTTCGGTACCTTCCTTTAAAAAAGAAAAGAGGGCTTTACCATATCTAAGATATTCATGAGCATCTTGTCCGTATAATCCATTAAAATCGGTAAACACAATTACACCTGCCAACAGTGATAGGTAAGAAATAAAAAGTAATAGCAGTATTTTTTGTTCTGATTTCATAACGACAACTGCAAGCAAACAGGTTTATAGAATGCGACCGGCATCAGGCACCAAACCGGACAGGATTTAAGGAGATGTGCAGCGGTTTAAATTTCACATCTCAAATTCAGCATCAACAAACAAAAAAAAAGCTAACAGAACTATTTTATGTTAGAAAGTAAGATTCGCACCTATAGCGGGTAAGATTGGTAACTGATCAACTCGTTTATTGGTAATTCGATCCACATAAAATACGTTACTTCTATTATAGGCATTAATCACACTTAAGGTCACTTCCAATTGTGAATTTTTTCCTACCGCCATAGAATTTTTCAGAGATAGATCAAGACGGTGATAATAGGGTAATCGGCCCTCATTTAATGGTCCATACAACAAACCAATTGTTCCGTTACCGTTGGTAGGATCAACATTGATACCACCATTGAAATTAAGATATTCATACGCACCCTGTGTTTGTGTATAAGGGAAACCCGATCCCATATTCCAACGCGCATCGAATTGCCAGTTCAATTTTTTACCAAAGGTGTAGGATCCAACCAGGTTCACATTATGACGGCGGTCGAAGTGAGGTACATAATCACGAAACTCGTCTCTTCTATTCACATAGGCAAGAGAGTATACCACCCAGAAATAATATCTTTTATAATCGTATTTGAGAGTAACATCCACCCCTTTGGCAGTTCCCTTTTCAACAATATAATCAGAGCGTAAAAGTTCGGGTTCATTGCTATTCGCTGCAACATCCTCAAAAAGTTTATCGCGATTAATATTCGACAATTGATTAAATTCTTTAATATAAACTTCTAAGTTCAGACTGATATGTTTTGGCAAATCTGCCTCAATACCGGCAATACCGTGAGTAGCTTTTTGTAAGCGGGAATCGACAGATTCTCCTCTGTAGGTATCAGGCAAATTTTCAGGGCCTGAGAGGAATCCGTAAAACAGATTCACTACATCACGATCGGAAACAGTACTAATTAAATTTTGAGAATATCTTCCACCGGCGATTTTTAAACGTATGCCGTTAGTAATATTGTATTTAGCACCAATACGTGGTTCAATAGATAGTTCTGACAAAGAAGCATAGTAATGGAAACGAATTCCGGGTTCAACAATCAGTTTGTGAATAATTTTCTTATAGTTAAAAAAGGCTGCGAGTTCAGTAGTGTTTTCTTCTTGTTCAATTTTAGTGCCGAGGAAATTAGCATATTCAAAATTAGTTTTAAATCCAAGAACTTCAAGACCGTATTTAAGCTCATCTTTATTTGAAAAATAAGTGAAATTCAATCCCAGGTTAAATCCGTTAATTAAACTGGAGCGAGGACGTTGATCGGCTTCCGACAAATTAATTTTGTATTGAGAGTAGGCAAAATTTCCATCCATCAAAACAGAGGAGTTGCCAGGTACAATTACAAAGCTGGAGCCGAAACCACTGGAATTCCATTTATATTCTGAAATGCCTTGGTAGTTGGCCTTATCGCTAAAATTAAATCCAAATACATTTAATTTACTTCCTCCTGCATTGTTGGTAGTAATTTTACCATAAAAATCATTGAAGCTATAAGGTAATCCATCCTTATCAACATAACTATAAAAAGCTTTAGATGACTTATCCAGGTAAGATGTTTTAGCTGAAACGATGAATGAAATATCACCGTCGCCCTCTTTAACTGCTTTTTTCAGTGGACCTTCTAATAAAATTTTTGAAGTAAATGTGTTAGCAGAAATTTTTCCTGAGAGTCGTTTTTTATTTCCATCGCGTGTTTTGATATCCATTACTGACGAAATTCTTCCCCCATATTCAGCGCCGAAACCACCTGCATAAACGTCAGCATTCCGAATGATATCGGTATCGAAAACAGAAAACAAACCTATTGAGTGAAATGGATTATAAATAGTCATACCATCGAGTAAAACTTTATTTTGAATTGGTGTACCCCCACGAATATACAATTGACCACCCTGATCGCCGGAAAAAACAACTCCGGGAAGCACCTGAAGGTATTGAACTAAATCGGGCTCTCCTCCCACCGATGGCAATTGCTTTATTTCTTTGGGAGTAATTTTATTTACCGACATTTTCACTTCAGTGCGTTGCTCCTGCTTTTCAGCAGATATATCAATTGTTTTAAGATTAACTGTTCGTTTGGTGAGATAAAGTTTTTTGGTAATGATATCATTTGAGGCGATAACAATTTCTGACTTGAGGGTATCGTGTTCAATTGAAGTAACCATTAAGGTATAATTACCTGTTGGAACTTTAGTAATTGAATAATAACCATTCACATCGGTTGAAGAACCATAGGTGGTACCTTCAAGATAGACATTGGTGAATAAAACAGGTTCGCCATTTTCTTTAGAATAAACAAAACCCCTGATGGTACCGGTTTGAGCAAAAACAGATGCGACTTGAAAGAGTACAAAAAATAGAAGTAAACTTAAGCGTAATTTTGAATTCATAAACGATTGATTATTTTGTTGAAGTACCTGAAAGTTCCAGAATTACATCGTATTCGATTTTTGTGAGTGGCATTACGGAGAGTCTGCCTATTCTTACCAATGCAATATTACTTAGCCGTTCATCAGCTTTAATTACTTTTAACTGAACCGGTTTTTTCAATTTTTTAAATGGTTTAAGATCAACAGCCACCCAACGCTCATCCGGCGTAGTTGGATCCTGGTAAGCGTCTTTACTCACTTTAGCAATTCCAACTACCTCCAATCCCTCGTTGCTGTGATAAAACATTACAGGATCCCCTTTTTTCATTCCATTCAAATGAATTCTGGCAGCATAATTTCTGACTCCACTCCAACAAGTTAAGCCATCTTCAACAAATTGTTGCCACGGGTAAACGGAGGGTTCAGATTTGACTAACCAATAATTCATGTCTTTTAGTTACAATTTCATTTTTTTAACCTACCTTCATTTGCAAAACTCCTTAAAGGGACGGCAAAGAAAGGAAATTTATAAACCAAAATCAGGAATAAGTTTACATTTGTTAAAAACGAAAGCAAGTGTATTTAATTGATCTTCTGATACTTATAAGATTTCAAGATTTATATTACCTTTATATGTTGCTATAAAAGAATTCAAAAACAATTTCCAATTGCATATTGTTCTAACCAGAAACCTAATAATCATGAAGAAAGTCATCACATTTACTTTGCTATTAACTAGTATTTTAATCAATTATTCTAAGGCTCAAACCAAGAGTTGTTGTTCAATGAATGCGACCTCTGAATTTGCCATGTTAGGTTCAAACGCTGATTTTCAAAAAATGCATGCATCTCCGGATCCAATAAATTTTACACCTACAAAAGGGGTTGAAATAACTTTCCCAACAACTGATGGCACCGACGGAAGAGCATATTTCGTCAAAACAGAGATAAAAAGTAAAAAATTCCTTTTAGTTTTTCATGAATGGTGGGGATTAAATGATCACATTAGAAATGAAGCGGAGCGATTTTCTACTGAATTGTATTCTTCTGATGTGAATGTTATTGCAATTGATTTGTACGATGGAATGGTTGCCACCAATGCAGATGAAGCCGGAAAATTGATGCAAGCCGTAAAAACTGAACGAGCAATTGCAATAATAAAAGGTGTTTTAAATTATATTGGCACCGATGCTGAAATTCAAACTATCGGTTGGTGTTTCGGAGGCGGATGGTCTTTACAGGCAGCTATTGAGGCTGGAACAAATCTGAAGGGCTGTGTAATTTACTATGGTATGCCTGAAAAAGATTCAAAAAGAATTCAAAACTTAAGCGGGCCGGTATTAGGAATTTTTGCTTCAAAAGATGGATGGATCAACAAACCGGTTGTTGAGGAATTTGAAAAACAAATGAAAGCGGCCAACAAAAAAATTGAAGTTAAGTGGTATGATGCCGATCATGCATTTGCAAATCCAAGTAATCCTTCAAAGTATGATAAAGCAGCAGCGGATGATGCCAATAAATTATCACTTAATTTTATAAAGAAGAATTTTGTGTACTAAAAGTTTTATTTGTGTATTTGTATAAATTCCACTACTGCCAATTAAAAGAGTAGGTCGCAAAATTAATTTTATCTTTATTGAAGCCGCTCACGCCCCATATTTTATTTTGTTGTTTATTAGTTGCATAATCCAGTTGAACCGGTTCACTTAATGGGACCGGGCTGGAATATTCAATAATTTTATTATTTTTAAAATCCTCATACATCAAAATAAGCGCCCTGTTGTAATAAACCACAGCTTCTCTATCAAGATCAATTAACAACATTTTACATTTGTTACTTAATCTGTCGCTGAACCATAAATCATCCTTTTTGAGAGCTAAATAGGTTTTTCGGTTGCCTACTTTACGGATAAAATTGTAAGCGTACTGATAAATATAACCAGTGTTATAATTCAAATATAAATTATAGGAATAATCGAAACGGGTATAATAAAAATCCTGAAGATATTCTCTGTTATTGTAGAAGGTAGGTACTGAACCGATTTCAAAGAACTTGTACCAATGATTTTGCAAAGTGTACCAGTCTTCAGGTTTATTATAAGGTAACTTTTCCAACGCCCAGTTGCGATAACTATATCTGTAAATAGTTTTTTCTTCGTTATCCATAATCAACAGGTTGTCATTTTCATCGAATTCTATGTTACGTATGCAACCTTTATATTCGAGAAGCAGACTATCTTTTACTATTCCGTCTTTGATAAAATAAACCACTGGCCGATTGCAGGAATTAAAGGCAATCAATTCTTCAGAGTTAACGGCCATCTTAAAATTGAATTGCCCCTCCCCCATTATCAGATTACGTTGGATGGAAAAAAGTTCTTGTCGAGCAAGTTGCGCATTAGAGAGGAGGGAAAGAAAAATAAAACAGGTTACTAAACTAATTCGCGCCATAAGGATATTAAAGAGATTGCAAAATTAAGAAAACAATTCACACTTCGTCCTATTTTGATTTCAGATAATGAAGGATCGAAGATAAAAGTAATTATTGTGTACCATGAATCCCTCGGGCCTTCCTAAAAAACCAAATAAAAATAAAAACCCCGGGCAATGCCCGGGGAAAAAATAATTTTTAATGAATTTCCAACTAGAATCAGGCTATTTCCACAACAGGAATTTTATTGATTCCGTTATTCATTTTTAGCTCTTTCTTAGTCTTTCTTTTAAGCTTAAATCGCTCTGAAATAAGATACATTACCGGAACAAGAATCAGGGTAAGGAAAGTTGAGAAGGATAATCCGAAAATCATGGTCCAGGATAATGGACCCCAGAAGGCTACACTATCGCCACCAAAATAAATATGAGGATTGAGTTCAGTAAACAATTTCACAAAATCCATATTTAAACCAACAGCTAACGGAATTAATCCGAGCATGGTTGCAGTAGCGGTGAGCAATACCGGAGTCATTCTTGTTTTACCTGCTTCAATAATAGCTTCTCTCAATTCCATTCCTTGTTCGCGTAAGAGATCTGTAAATTCCACCAACAAAATTCCATTTCGCACCACTATCCCCGCAAGAGCCACAATACCAACACCGGTCATCATAATGGAAATTTCCATTCCAAATATTGCATAACCCAGCAATACACCAATCAAGCTAAAGAAAATTTCGGTAAGAATAATAAGTGGTTTACTTACCGAGTTAAATTGTGTAACGAGAATCAGAAATATAAGTCCTAATGAAATCATCAATGCGGTTCCAAGAAAAGACATAGTATTTGCTTGTTCCTCTTGTTCACCGGTCATATCTATAGCCACACCTTCAGGAAGTTTGTAATTGGAAGCGGCCGCTTGCACCTGAGCAACAACGGTGTTAGGGGAATAACCAGTAAGCACATTTGAATAAAGTGTAATAACCCGTTTTTGATTTTTACGTTTTATGCCGGCAAAGGTCGAAGAATACTTAATATCGGTAAACGACGACAAAGGCACCTGTCGAATCATTCCACCCATGTTCATATCGCGATAGGTGATCTTCATATTCTTGAGTTGATCAATATTCTCACGTTGATTCTTTTTCAATCTAACCATAATATCATACTCATCATTGCTATCCCGAAATTTTGAGATCTCTTTTCCGAAAATTGCAGTACGTAATTCAGACCCCACTTGTCCGGTAGAAATTCCCTCTCGGTTGGCTCTTTCCCGATCAATACTAAAAATTATTTCCGGCTTATTATTCTGGAGATCGGTTTTCAATTCTTCCACTCCACCAATTTGTAATGAATCGAGATTACGTTTCAATCCTGCCGATGCAGCAATTAGATCTTCAAACTTATCTCCACTAATTTCAATATTAATTGGTTTCCCAACAGGAGGGCCGCCTTGTTCCTGGTCGACAGAAATTTCAGCTCCGGGAATACCTTTCATATTCTTTCTTATTTTTTCGAGATAATCGCGTGTAGACACACCGTTACGCAAACCATATTCAACAAATGCTACCGTTATTTTAGAGCGGTTAGGGTAAGAGGCCTGATCATTCTCGGCAGGGTCGGTAACACCAACAGTAACATTTGAAAGAATAGAGGAAACAATTGGATTATCAACTTTTACCACATCCGTAACTCTATGTTCAATGATTTTGGTAACAGAATCGGTATACGCCTGATCAGTTCCAACAGGCAAAGTGAGATAAACATAAATAAAGTTGGGTTCTCCTTGCGGGAAAAATCTGGTGCCCGGCGAACGTGCTATTAGCAACATGATAGTTATTACAAATAAGCCAACAGTGCTAAGAATCATTTGCCATGGTCTATCAAGGGCCCAAGACAATAATCTTTTATACCTTGTAGTGAATGCGGGCCACCATTTTTCCTGAAAAGATCTAATAGCTTTTACCATTAGAAACTTATACATAATGAATAACAAAATTAAGGCGATAAAGAAATTCCCCATACCGAAGTTACCAGCCAGATAGGATAACAACGCTAATGCTCCAAGAATTACCGATACTATTTTAACACTTTTATTACGTTCTACTTTATTTTCGGAGAAGTCATCAGGTTTCATAAAACTTGCAGCAAAAACCGGATTAATAATGTAGGCCACAACCAAAGATGCAGACAACGTTATGATGAGTGTGATAGGTAAATAGAACATAAACTCACCAATAACTCCTTTCCAAAATGCTAAAGGTATAAATGGTGCAAGAGTGGTTAAGGTTCCGGAGAGGACAGGAAGAAATACCTCGCCGGTTGCAGTTTTGGCAGCAGTTACAATATTTACTTTCCCATTGTTGAAAATCCGGTGCGTGTTTTCAATTACCACAATAGCATCATCTACCACAATTCCGAGCGCCAATAAAAATGAAAATAAAACTATCATGTTCATGGTAAAGCCTATTATTGGCATAATCAGGAAGGCAATAAACATAGACAACGGAACAGAAAGCGCAACAAACAATGCATTGGTTGCTCCCATAAAAAACATCAACAATATAGTTACCAAAATAAATCCGATAATAATGGTATTAATAAGATCGTGAAGAGTAACACGGGTTTGATTCGACTGATCACCGGTAAGAGTAATTTTAAGATCCTTCGGGAAATCGGTGGTCTGCATCGAAGAGATAATATCTTTAATTTTATCGCTTGCTTCAATCAGATTTTCTCCACTTCTCTTTACTACATTTAGAGTAATTACATTTTTTCCATACAGACGAGCATAACTTTCCTGCTCTTTAAATCCATCTTTAACATCGGCGATATCACGTAAATAAATAGGCGCACCACTGGACGAAACAACAACAATATTTTCTATTGTTTTAACATCTTTAAACTCCCCTTTAACACTAATCGACCTTCTCATTCCATCCATAGCGACAGTTCCACCAGAGATGGTCATGTTTTCAAAGGCTACAGCATTTTCAATATCTCGCATAGAGACTTGAGCCGCCTGCGCTTTGTACATATCCACATTGATTTGCACTTCACGTTCAAGAGCACCAACAATATCAACACGAGTAATTTCTTTTAATCCTTCAATTCTATCCTTTAAATCATCAGAATATTCTTTGAGTTTATCGAGTGGATAATCTCCGGCAATGTTGATATAAAGGATGGGGATATCTGAAAAATTAATTTCCTGCACGTTAGGTTCATTCGGCAAATCGGTAGGCAGATCGTTCCGAGCCTTATCAACAGCATCTTTTACTTTTTGCTTAGCATCTGCAACATCTACATCAGTACTAAACTCAACAATAATATTCGAAAAATCTTGGAGTGAATTGCTAGTTGTTTTTTTTACACCCGAAATAGATTTCATCTGTTTTTCGAGTGGTTTAGCAACCAAATTTTCCATATCCTCAGGAGAAGTTCCAGGATATATGGTACTCACAAAAATTTGAGGCACTACAATGTCAGGAAAGTTTTCCTTTGGTAATGCATTATAAGTACCCAACCCGGCAAGAGTAATAATTATGGTGAGTATATAAATGCTCGTTCGGTTATCAATAGACCAGCTCGAGGGTTTAAATTCTTTAAATTTATCAATCATAACGATAGTTATTTTAAAAGCATTTGTTATTTAATCCTGATTTCTTCGCCTTCGTTAAGATCGCGATACCCATTCATCACTATCTGATCATTTTCTTCAATACCTGAAAGCACTTCTGCTTGTCCGTTATAAGATTGACCGACCGTCACATTTTTTCTTTTAGCAATTAATTTATTTCCTTTCTGTTCTCCTACCATTGCATAATATCCTTCAGCGGAACGTTGTAAAAGATCGACCGGCAAAATAAGAGCTTTAGGATTAGTATAATCCACAATTTTCATAACCACAATCATATTTGGTTTCAGATCTTGGGTTGTGTTTCCAAGATTCACTTCCACATTGAATGTTCGATTAAGTGTATTGATTGATTTAGAAGCAAAAGTTACTTTAGCAGAAATTTCCTTATCGATATCAGGGAATTCCAACACCACATCGTCTCCCTTACTAATTTTTCCGGCATACGACTCCCCTACTTCGCCTTTCACTTTAAGTTTCGTAAGATTCACCACTGACACAGCAGGCATACCCGGCGCAATAGCCTGACCAACTTTAATTATCACATTATCCACTGTTCCATCAACCGGAGATTTGATACGCGTCATATCAAGTTGTTCATTCGATGAAGCAAGTCTTTTTTCAAGAGATTCTTTATTATTTTTTGCAGTAAGATATTGCACTTCACTTCCGATTTTCTGATCCCAGAGATTCTTCTGTTTTTCATAAATATTTTTGGCAAAATCGTATTGTGTTTGCACCTCTTCCACCATTTGCTTCATCACCTGATCGTCCAGAGTCGCTAAAACTTGTCCTCTAGTTACTCTATCACCCTCTTTCACCAAAATTCCGGTAACAATGCCTTGAGAACGAGAGCTTGATGTTACACTTTCGTCACCGTCAACTTTCGCTTGCACCTCTACAAAGTGGCGGAACATAGCATATTCCGGATTTTGAAGAGCTACCAGTCGAATTCCAGAGTTATCGCCGGTTGAAGTTTTTATTTCATCTTTAAGTGTTCTGATTTTTTCAGACAATTCGACCTGTTGTTTCATTAATTTTTCCAACTGAGCCTCTTTCCCACTTTCGTCACTGCCTCCACAGGCATAAATGAACATGGTAAGTGTTGCAATGGCAATAATTTTTTTCATAGAAATAATTTTGAAAATATTTGGTAGTGAGTTTATTGTTTTAGTATTTAATTAGACCGGCGGCTTTATCAAGGTCAATTTTTGAAATTAGGGCTTCCAACAAAGCTGTGTAGTAATTTGTTTCGGCCTCACGTAAAGATGATTCTGCATCAATAACTTCTAAATTTGATCCAACACCTTGATCGTATTTTATTTTAGAAACACGCGATATTTCACGAGCGAGTTCACGATTTTTCTTTTGTGTTTCAAGATTATCAATATTATTTTTCAAACTTGTAAGGGTATTTTTGTACTCCATATTGATACTCTGCTCCAATGTGAAAAATGAATTTTCAACCTTCTGTTGAGTTAATCGGGCTTGCTTAGCCTGAGAATTAATAACGAACCCACCAAAAATAGGAACCGATAAAGAGGCTCCTATAACAGCCGTTGGATACCATCTGTAATTAGAACTAAAAAAATTAAATTCATTTCTTGATGCATTCGTACTTACATTACCGAAAAGTGCAATGGTTGGAAAACGCGACATCCGGTAACGCTTCAAATCCAGCCCTGCTAATTTGTACTGAGTTTGCAAAATAGCATATTCATTTCTTGAACTGGCTGAAATGCTATCCTTCTCCATAACGGCTGGGTCTATCTGCAGATCAGTAATCGATTCAGAGAGTGAAATAGCAGTTTTTAAATCCATTCCCATCTGAAATTTAAGAAGGAGATAACTGTTATCCACCATTCTTTTAGTTTGATTTCTGGCACTTTCCAGTAGATTATAATTTAATTCAATTCTATCGTAATCTATTTTTTCAACAAAACCATTATCTAGCATTGCTTTAGTATCATCTCTTAATTTTGCAAGTCGTAGCATATCACTTTCCAATTGTTTAAACCGCTCTTCAGCAACTAAAACAAAATAATAGGCTTTACTAACATTCACCGCAGTTTCAATTCTGGTTTGATTGGCATTTTTTCGAGCAAGGTCTACGTAAGTTTTGGATGCTTGCAATCCTACCAAATAGGTTCCATCAAATACCAATTGAGAGGCACTAAAACCGGCAGAAGCACTGTATTTTTGCCCGAATTTAACAGGCGCATAGGTTCCGGGCTCACCGTTAAAAAATTCACCGGGAACAAACTGTGTGGGTATTTCCAAAAAATCGTTTACATCAGCAGTTCCTTTCACTTGTGGCAACCCAACACCTATCAATTCATTAATTCTTGCCTGTGAAATTTGAATATCCAGATCGGCATTTGTTACATTTACGTTATTCTTTATACCATACTCAATTGCCTGAGTAACCGAAAATGCATTTGCATCATTGCCTTGCGAATGAACGTAGGTTGTTGATGCTGCAAGAAGAATTATCAGCAACAATAAATTTTGAATTTTTTTAATAATTTTATTTGGTTTCATAAAAACAGGAATTAGTCCTCTTCAATTATTTGTTTATATTTATTAATCAGTTTGTGTCCTTTAATTGTGGTAATACCATGCATGAAATGATCGAGCAGCGCTACCTGCACTTTCGCGAAATTATACGTGTCGGAAGGATATATACTAGGATTGAAACCCATTTCTACCTCCTCGATTCGCAATCTTGCTATTATTGGTATGTTGATGTCATTTCGGTACAATCCTAATTCAATTCCCTTTCTGAAATTCGCTTCTATCATGTGCAACATGTGATGCTCTTTGAATTCACGAAACATTTTCCAAACCTCCGGATAATATTTTTGAATATCGTAAAATACATTCGGGTTCATGGTTGAAAACATCGCTTCCATATGTTTCATTAA
>JBBQVM010000035.1:0-17716 GCA_038211525.1 Bacteroidia bacterium | reverse complement strand
CAACACCTGTTCCATTCCAAAACGCATTCAATAAACCATTTCCATAATTGAGATAACTAATTAATTTTTGGCCATTGTTATCGATACTGTTTCGGTTGAATTTATTCAATAACATATCATAATAAGCAACGGAACAGTAGTGTGCATCAGTGGCAAATTGTTCACCCAAGGGAACCGTTTGACTCCATACGTTATCCTGATCGGTGAAGTCGGTTGTAGAAGAATAATTCAAATTATTTCCTAAATTGTAGGTCTCAATTCCATTGCCCCTTGACGCAGTTCGTAAAACAAATTGGCTCTGGCCGGAAGAGGTGTATATTGGTTGAGTGCCATAGTAGGAAGTTTGTGCAATACCTGTGACATCTGCAAAGCAACTATGATTTAATTGAGTCAGAATTATTCCACTGGTAGCATCCACATTCACAATTTTATACTCCATGGTATTTGCATCCACCAACTCAAATGAAAATGTTTTCAAGTATTTTTTTGAAGTTTCATCCTTTACCCATTTGAGCGAAGGGGTGATTTGTGATATAAGGCTGGAATCAGCAAGTAAATTAGGAGCTAATGTAGTTTCAAAGTTTTTTAGTGCTTGCGCAGATGTGATTGAAGCAGGTGGAAGAACATACCCAATCTGAATAAAAAGACCTGAAATTTTTAGTTCATCCGGTCCACTCATTTCCACTAGCAACACAGCATCTTCCACCGGAATCGAATCAAAATACTCTTGGTATCGGGAGTGCAATTTCCCTCTTTCATCTTTTTCCTGCGAAAGCACTTTCCAGGAATAACTTTCACTTGCATTAAATTCTTTTCTAAACGTGCAATTCAAATCCTTTAAAATGGCACACTTATGATCCAAAAATTTGATTGTTGAGAAATTGGTTGCCGCTTGCACTGAAATGCCCATTGATATTAAAATCATCGACCACAACATAAATTTGCAAACAGCCTTAAAAATCCCCTTTTGGTTACTCATAAGTTCAAAATAACCGTCGCAAAGCCTTTAGCAGCCTACATTTTGACAGAATTCCCTATTTGAAGGGTTAACAAGTGTAGTGAAAGGGTGAATAAATAGATTTTTAATTAAAGGACGGGAATCTTATATTTGTAGAAAAAGAAGGTAATTACTGCCATGAAAGTCGATTATATTGCTCTTTCCATCCCTGTTTTTTTCATCCTTATCGGGATTGAATTGCTTTATTCAGTCATCAAAAAAGTAAAACTTTACAGGCTTAATGATTCCATCACCAATATCAGTTTGGGCATAGGACAACAGATAACAGGGATTTTTATGAAAACTGCCTTGTTTTTGGGCTATCTATTCCTTTACGAAAACTTCCGTTTTACCACTATAGAAAACTCGGTCATCAACTGGATTTTGCTTTTTCTGGGAGTCGATTTTTTCTATTATTGGTTTCACCGAATGAGTCATGAGGTGAATGCCCTTTGGGCTGCACATATAGTTCACCATCAGAGTGAGGATTATAATCTTTCGGTAGCCTTACGACAATCGTGGTTTCAAAGTGCCTTTTCTTGGGCCTTTTATTTGCCTTTGGCACTAATCGGTTTTGACCCAATTATGTTCCTCACAATCAGCGCATTCAATACATTGTACCAATTCTGGATTCACACCAGAATAATTGGCAAAATGGGTCCCTTGGAATGGATCTTAAACACCCCATCGCATCACAGGGTTCACCATGGTTCCGATCCTCGTTATCTGGATAAAAATCATGCGGGGACCTTAATCATCTGGGACAGACTGTTTGGGACTTTTGCAAATGAAATTGAGGAACCCCATTATGGCATCACTACACCTTTGCAAAGCTGGAACCCGGTTTGGGCCAACGTACACTATTGGAAAGAGCTAATTATTCTTGCTAAAAATGCCAGAGGAATAGGAGATAAGGTTCGGGTATTTTTAAAACCTCCGGGATGGAGACCCGATTACCTGGGTGGTTACATGCAACCAAAAGAAATAGATTCGAGCCATTATTTAAAGTACGATGTGAAAGCATCACGTGGAATTCAAATTTACATCCTAATCCAATTTACTGTAATTTTACTGCTGGCAACACTCATTTTGTTTATGCAAACCAAATTAGCACTTTCACAATTACTGGCATTTTCATGTTATGTACTGGTTTCACTTCTAGTGTTTGGAGGCTTGTTTGAATTGAAGAAATGGAGCAGTGCAGCAGAGGTTATCAGAACGCTTTTACTTCCGCTAGGTACTTTACTTTTAATTGGGATCAATGACTTTAATCTCATTCTTGGAATCACAATAATTATTTCAATGCTGTCCTTAATTTATTTCAAACTGTTGTTCTCCTTTTCATCGAAACAACCAACACCCTCTTCGAATTGAAAAAATTACGCTACCCCCAGTTTACGCTGGTTTATTTGATTATTTGCCTCATCATAATGTTATCGGAATATTTTTCACTAAAGTGGACCTATTTCCTTTCGAAGCCGTTAGCGATGATTGCTATTTATTTTTTCTTCCGCACACAGACCGGAAATGTTCAGCAAAAGAAATTTAAAAATTTGTTATTAACGGGATTCATTTTAAGCTGCGCGGGAGATATTTTTTTAATGTTGCAGCCTATGAACCCGAATTATTTTCTGGTTGGACTGGTGGCCTTCCTTGCAGCACACATTTGTTACACGGCAGGGTTTATAGTTGATATGTTCGAGAAAAGACCGTGGAATCAGCATTGGGCGCAGTTGGCTTTTGCAACTTTAATAGTGGTTTATGGAGCCGAGTTTTTTATTCTGAATCGTTTTAGTTTTGGAAATCTCTATTTTCCGGTACTGATTTATTGTATGGCTATTGCAGTAATGGGTGTGAGTGCCGTTATGCGCGATAAATACAAAAATCCGGGTGGCTATTTAAAGGTGGTGATCGGCGCTGTATTTTTTATTATTTCAGATTCGTTGCTTGCTACCAATAACTTTATTGTTCCATTTCCATTCTCAGGACCTATGATACTAGGAACTTATTTTGTTGCTCAGTACCTGATTGCAACCGGTTGTTTGGTTGACTTGAAAAGAGGTCGCTACGCAGTAGAGGAAAAACGGGACTAAAAACGGGCGTTCACTTTTATATTCAAAGTGCGAGCACTGAGGTAATTGGGTACCGCATATCTGCGTGCTGTAACATCGGTAACCCATAAATAAGAGACCGTATTATTCACCTGTAACAGATTAAATATTTCAATACCAATTGAAAAAGACTGAAGATGATTGGCAAGTTTCATCCGATACTTTTTAGTATTATCTTCATCTATAATTACTTTAGAAAAACCTATATCCACACGCCGGTAGGAGGGGAAACGGTATTTATCCTTGTAACGGTCGCGTCCCGGTGGCCCGAAGGGAAGTCCGGTACCATATACCAGGGTCATATTCATTTTATAAGAAGGGAACTTAGGCAGGTAATCCTGGAAAAACATACTAAACGTTACCCGTTGATCGGTGGGCCGGGCGATGTAACCGGGTTCCGTTCTGATGCTATCGGTGGCAACATTGTTATAAGTATAGCCCGGAACAATTTGTGCCCCATCGGAATTATAATAGGTGTAATAAAAATCGTTTTCAATATCCTCCTGCGTCTTTAATACCGATAAGCTGGCCCATGATTCTATCCCCTGCACAAACTCACCATTCAATCGCATATCCACTCCGGCAGCATAACCATGCGAACTGTTTTCACCGAAATATCGGATGCGTAGGTTATCTATTTTGTAGGGAACCAGGTTATCCAATTTTTTGTAATAGGCCTCTGTAACCAATTTAAATTCGCGTCCCCAGGAGAGAAATACATAATCCATCCCACCAATAAAATGTAACGATCGTTGTGCTTTTACATTGGTATGAACCTGTCCGTCGAGGTCACGAAGTTCACGATAGAAGGGAGGCTGGTAATACAAACCGGTAGCTATGCGGAAGGAGAGGTTTCGTTTCCATTCAGGTTTATAAGTCAAGCTTATTCGCGGACTAAATACCGCTTCTTCGTTGAGGTCCCAGTAATTTCCTCTTACCCCCGCATTAATAGTGTACTTATTTTTAGGTCCCAGGTACCAGCTATTCATCAGGTAACCCGACAGCCGGTTAGAACTTAAATGTGCTTTTGTTTTAATGACTTCCTGCAAAAGAATTTGCTGATCCGGATCACCTGCTCCACCAATATTGTCAGATGGGTGTGGCAATGAATATTCAGCCGAATCAATGTACTGCCATTCACTCAGGGCATCATCAATTATTTCGTGCTGATAGCGTAATCCCCATTGCAATTGAGAATGGGGTCGATCAGAAAATCCTTTGTGTTCTATACTATAAACTGTAGCCTGCAATTCGTTGCGTGCATGTTGAAGATACGTTCCGATTCCCCTGTTAAAAGCCACTTCACCAAAATTGCTGGAGCCAATATCCTTTTCCAGTTCATCAATATAATATTGTCCCTGAATATCGAAGGCCTCATTCTCGAACGACTGGTATGTTGAAGCTATTAATTTCAACCGGATGCTATCGGTAACATAGCGTGTTAGGGTGAGTGCTCCGGTATAAGTTTGATAATCGTCTACCTCTTGTCCATCAAAGTAAATCGTTAAACGGAGGGCCTGATTAATGGTACCGAATTCTGTTTGGCGGTTTTCAGGGATAATTTGGTACTTGTTGTAGGAGATATTTCCAAGAAATGAAAGCTCTGTTTTTTTATCTATATCCCAATTCACCACTCCCTGCACATCTGCAAAAACCGGTTTGTATTCGCCTTTTGTTTCGAGTGATTTAAAGAGATAGGAGTTAGATTTATACCTCACTCCAAACAGGTAATTAATATTTTTCTTTTTGTTGATGCCTTCCAGATGCAAGCCTCCGCCTAGCAAAGATGCGTAGGCAGAGCCACCAAATTCTGTTGCATGTTTGTATTTAATATCGAGTACAGAAGATAGTTTATCACCATAATTGGCTTCGAAACCACCGGCAGAAAAATTGATATTGGATACCAGATCTGAATTAATAAAACTTAACCCTTCCTGTTGTCCTGATCGAACCAAAAATGGACGATAGATCTCTACATCATTTACATAAACCAGGTTTTCATCGTAATTTCCTCCACGCACTGAATACTGCGATGAGAGTTCATTATTAGAAACTACTCCGGGCAAGGTTTTCAAAACAGCTTCAAAACTCCCGCTTGCATTGGGAATTTGTCCGGCTATTTTGGGATCTATTCTGGTAAAAGTACTGTTACGTTGGAATTTCTGATCTCGTACTTCCACTGCAGGCAATGGAGTAGCAGAAATAAACATGGACTGATTGATAATTCGGACTTCCCCTGCATTTAAATTTAACGGCATCTTAACAGTTTCAAAACCGATAGATGAAAACACGAGTTCAAAATCAGTACTTGATTTTACTTTAAGTTGGTAATTCCCATTAATATCAGTCGCCACACCTCCCGGCTCGCCAAAAACAGAGACGTTGACTCCCTGCATGGGTTTTTTATATTCGTTGGTAACGGCACCTTTAATAACTGCTTTTTCCTGAGCAAAAACATGGCAGGGCAGGAGCGTTCCCAAAAGGAAGAAGATAAGAGCGAAATAGTTGTTAAATTTAATTCTGATCACAAAACTCAAATTTTCTTTTTGGTACAGTTCAATGGGTTGGAAATAGTTGAATGAAATTCATGCAAGCAAAGGAGCTTCCTCTTATCGAAGGAAACGATTATTCTTTTTTCTTTCGCTTATAATCGCCTCGCTGCCAAGCCTCTATAAATTTGGCCCATGCAATAGGATTCAACAAACTGATGGAAGGGTATTGACCTGCAGTGTAGGATCTGTTTTGCTTTTCCATCATAAGGGCTTTGTAGTTTCCACTTCCATCCATAGGGGTATTCAACATCAGTTCACGCATTTCGGAGAGTGCGAGATTGCGCTTAGCTCGCTCCAGATCATTATCAGGGACCTGCAATCCCAGGAATGCCTGTCTAAACTGATCCTTAGTAGGCCATGGATATATAATTGTTTCCTGAAGTAAAATGGTATCACGCGACATAATTTTGATCAACGAATAACGATCGGTAGAAAGTGTATCGGGTATGATATAGGTGCCTTTCTTGAATCCTATTGCGGAAAACTCAATGGTGTCCTGCAACTGGGCAACAAATGAGAAGAAACCGTTGTAATCACTAATAGTTCCCCGATACGAATCTTTGATAACTATGCTTACGAAAGGGATAGGCCTTAAACTGTCGCCGGTAACAATTACTCCCGAAAACTGAACTAACCCGTTGTATCTGGTTTGCGCCTGAGCGAGTAATGCTGTTATAACAAAAATTAAAATTAAGCTAAATCGTTTCAAATGACTTTGTTTTGGTGCTTCAAAAATACGGAAATATGTCCACTTTAAATATGACGATTGTGGATACGACTCGAAATATTGAAATTATTGAAATATAATTTTAGTACATCATAGTGAATATCACAGAAATGTACCTTAATTTCGCTTGAAACTAACGTACCAAACCGATGAAAAGTATTCTAACTTCCTTATTTGTGGTCTTTGCCTTAAATATTGGATTTGCTCAAATTACTATCACCAATTCCGATATGCCGGCTGTAGGAGATACCTTTAGGGTGAGTAACGGTTTAATTGCACCCGCTATTGATCCAGTGCCAACGGGAGCACAGTTCACCTGGGATTTTTCGAACCTACAAATGGTTACTCAGGATATTGACACGTTTCTGAGTGTTGCTTCAACAGGAACTATTTATTCTTTGGTATTTTCAAATCTACCTTTTAACCCATACAGAGCTAATCTTGCTGCCAAAGGCCCTTCTTTGCCCGCTATCCCGCAAGTTACCATCAGCGATGTGGTATATTTCTATTATAACTCGTCGTCAGCATACGAAGTTTCCGGTTACGGAGCGAATATCAATGGAATCTCGGTTCCGATTACTTTCAATTCAAAAGATCGGGTTTACAATTTTCCTGCAAATTTTGGAAATACAGACTCCTCCGATAGCGACTTTCAATTGGCTATTCCCGGGTTAGGATATTACGGTCACGATCAGCATCGGGTGAACGAAGTGGATGGCTGGGGAACTTTAATTACTCCATTTGGCTCCTTCAATACCTTGCGTGTTAAATCGATGATATCAAGTAATGATTCATTATACCTGGATTCAGTTGGAACAGGTTTTGCCTTTTCATTACCACCTACAACAGAGTACAAATGGCTTGGTGCACAATCTGGAATTCCACTTTTGCAAATTACCACAACCAATACATTGGGTACTGAAATTGTAACTGCTATCAGATATCGTGATAGTGTAAGAACGACTACCGGTATTCCTGAAATAAACGCTGTTGCCGAGGGTGTTTTCGAATTGTTCCCAAATCCATCCAATGGACAGTTAACATTGCATACCAATTCCGCAAAGCAACAAAGTGGCACTATTCAGCTCTATTCCACCGAAGGAAAATTAGTGCAAACATTATGGAAAGGGACCTTTAATGCAGGAGAAAATCTGGTGCAATTAGATGTTCGAAGTTCATCTGTTGCCAATGGAATTTATCTGCTTAATATAGTAACAGAGAACGGCAATCAGAATAAATCACTGATGATAAACAAGTAGTTTATTAGAAGTAAGAAAACCTAATACCCTAAAATTTTCATCATCGATTTTGCACTTTGTTCTTTTGCAAATAGTCTTGTGGTATATTCACCATTTTCATCACGATCAATCAGCACATGTTTGGGTGCCGGGATCAGGCAATGTTGAATTCCGCCATAGCCCCCCAACGATTCCTGGTAAGCACCGGTATGAAAAAATCCGATGAACAGCGTATCACCTTGTTCAATCTGTGGCAGGAAAACTCTACTTTTTTCACTTTCCATTATGTAGTAATCATCACTATCGCAAGTCAATCCACCCAGGTTAACTCTAAGATATTCTTTATCCCAGTTATTTACACTTAACATAATAAACTTCTGTTTGATGCCCCAAGTGTCGGGAAGAGTAGTGATGAAAGAGCTGTCGATCATGTTCCAGATCTCCTTGTCGTTCTGCCTTTTTACCTCGGTAATTCCATAAAGAATGGCACCGCTTTCACCAACCGTAAATGAACCAAACTCGGTATAAATATTTGGCTCCTTAACTTTGCGTTGTTCGCAAGTGGATTTTATTTGACGAATGATCTCATCCGCCATATACTGGTAATCAAAATTCGAACTCAGTGAAGTACGTATTGGAAAGCCTCCTCCGATATCCAGGGAATCCAATTCCGGACACAATTTCTTGAGGTCACAATAGAGGTTGATGCACCTGTTCAACTCTGCCCAATAGTAGGCGGTGTCGCGAATACCTGTGTTGATGAAGAAATGCATCAGTTTGAACTCCAGATTGGGGTTTTTACGAATCACATTCTTGTAGTAATCGGCAATTTCTGCATGCCTGATTCCTAATCGTGAGGTATAAAAATCGAAATTCGGCTCCTCCTCAGCAGCTATCCGCAAGCCAATTTTCATCTTTTGCTTACTATAAATCGACTCATACGCCGTCAACTCATTCATGTTATCAAAGATTGGGATCACGTTCGTGAAGCCATCCTCAATCATTTCGATAATGTTTTGAGTATAAGCAGTTTTCTTAAAGCCATTGCACAAAACGATGATATCTTTATTTACTTTTCCCTGTTCAAACAGGTTTCTAATAATAGGAATATCGAAGGCTGATGAAGTTTCCAGGTGGATATCATTCTTCAAGGCCTCTTCCAATACAAATGAAAAGTGAGAGCTTTTGGTGCAATAACAGTAAGTATAATTACCTTTGTAATCGGCCTTAGCCATGGCAACATTGAAAAACCGTTTGGCCTTCTGAATTTGAGAACTTATCTTAGGTAAATAATTGATTTTTAAAGGAGTACCATATTGAGCGATTACATCCATCAAGGGTATTCCGTTAAAATGCAAACAGTTATCCACCACTTCAAAATCTTCCTGAGGAAATTCAAACGTTTGGGAAATAAGGTCAATATATCTATTTTTCATTTGTATGTAAGTTAGTCGGATTACATTATTAGTGCGAATGTAAGTAAGTTGGATGAATTAAATTATGAGTACTTAAAATATTTTTATGATAAAGAATGTCAAATTTATTGAAGTAAAATCGGAAATAGGCGCCGGAACCAGAGGCGCAAGCCTGGGAGTTGATTCCATTAAAATTGCTGCGCTTGATTATGGCAGTAGCCTTTTTAATAAGCACCCGACGGTAGAAATTAAAACCGAAAATCAATTGCTGTTCGGCAGCCCGGGAAGTGTTTACGCCAAAAGACTTAAAGGGATTTTAGCCATCTACGAGCGTTTGTCTAATGAAGTCGCCAACACGTTGAAAAGCAAAGCCTTTCCAATTGTATTAGCCGGTGATCACAGCACAGCCGGAGGCACAATTGCCGGTATTCGACAGGCTTTTCCAAAACAAAAACTAGGTGTTATCTGGATTGATGCACACGCTGACATTCACTCTCCATATACGACTCCAACCGGAAACGTTCACGGAATGCCAATTTCCGCTTCTCTTGGCGAGGATAACATTCAAAATAAAATCAACAAGCCCGATAAAGAAACTGTTGATCTTTGGAATCAACTCAAAAAAGTAGGTGGAATAACTCCTAAAATAACATATAAAGATCTGGTTTATATATCCTTGCGGGATGTTGAACCGGAAGAATCTTATCTTATTAAAAAGCATAAAGTGAAAGTTTTTACCACCAATGAGGTGAAGCGGAATGGAGTAGAGAAAATAGCTAGAGATGCCCTGGCTCATTTGAGTCATTGTAGCCTGATATATGTTTCCTTCGATGTAGACAGCATGGATTCCTCTATTTCAAAAGGAACAGGAACTCCGGTTAGAAATGGCATTACAGAGAAAGAGGCCGGCAGTTTATGTGTTCGTTTAATACAAAACGAAAAAGTTTGCTGCTTTGAAATTGCTGAAGTGAACCCAACACTCGATAAGGAAAATCTAATGGCTGAAAATACTTTTGAAATATTACAAAGAGTTGTTAGTCAGTTAACTACATAATCTACTGTTTATCTATATGTTTTTTGAAAATTTAATTAAGGATCAAGTCATCGTTCATTTCAAGCAGGTTTTTGACCTCCAGTTGAGAGAATCGGAACTCTCCTTTTTACCTACACGGAAAGAATTTGAGGGCGATATTACGCTGGTGGTATTTGGACTGGCAAAAATTGTTCGCAAATCACCGGAGGAAACCGGTCAATTGCTGGGAGACGCTTTGCTCACCAATCCTGAACTGGTAACATCATATAATGTTGTTAAAGGCTTTCTTAATATAACTATCAATAATAAATTAATAATAAATAGATTAAATAATTTATTTATTGGTCAATTTGGAAATGTTTCACGTAAAATATCGTTATCGGATACAGTTCCGGAATTACCGGTGTTGATTGAATATTCATCACCCAACACTAATAAACCCCTACATTTAGGACATGTTCGGAACAACCTGTTGGGTTACTCGATCAGCCAGATACTTAAGTCCAATGGAAGTAAAGTAGTGAAAGTGAACATTGTGAATGACCGCGGAATACATATCTGTAAGTCGATGCTTGCCTGGCAGAAGTTTGGAAATGGCGAAACGCCCAAGAGTTCCGGGTTGAAAGGAGATCATTTGGTTGGAAAGTATTATGTAGAGTTCGACCGGCACTTGCGTGAACAGGTCAAGGAACTGGAAGCAAAAGGTTATTCAAAAGAAGAGGCAACCAAACATGCCGGTTTGATGGTTGAAGCGCAGCAGATGTTATTGAAGTGGGAGGCCGGTGATCCGGATGTGAAGGCGCTTTGGCAGAAAATGAATAACTGGGTGTATGACGGATTTGCTGTCACCTACAAAAATTTAGGTGTCGATTTCGATAAAATATACTACGAATCCGAAACCTACTTACTAGGCAAAAGCATTGTTGAGGAGGGTTTGAACAAGGGTGTTTTGTTCAAAAAGGAGGATGGCTCTGTGTGGATCGACCTTAAAGCAGAAGGGCTGGATGAGAAATTATTATTGCGCTCGGATGGAACATCGGTTTATATGACTCAGGATCTTGGAACTGCAGTTATGCGATATTCAGAGTTTAAATTCAGTCGCTTGATATATATTGTTGGTAATGAACAAGATTACCATTTCAAAGTATTGTTCCAAGTGCTTCAAAAATTAGGTTATGAATGGGCCAAAAATCTGTATCATCTCTCTTATAATATGGTTGACCTTCCTTCCGGGAAGATGAAGTCGCGCGAAGGAACTGTGGTTGATGCCGATGAATTGGTGGATGAGATGGTGAGAGAAGCGCGTAAATTAACCATGGAACTGGGAAAGCTCGATGATTTCAACTCGGAAGAAGCCATTAAATTATACCAAATGCTTGGCATGGGTGCCTTGAAATATTTTATCCTGAAAGTAGATCCTGAAAAGCGGATGCTCTTTAATCCTGATGAATCGATTGATTTTAATGGCAATACAGGTCCATTTATTCAGTACACACATGCCCGCATTCTATCAGTAATGAGAAAGGCTGCTACTCAGTCTGAAATGGCCGGATTTAACAGCTTTGAACTTAACTCCGTAAAGGATCTGCAACCCAAAGAGCGGGATTTAATGAAATTACTCATCCGTTTTCCGGAGGTGATGGAAGATGCAGCCCAAAAATTATCACCCGCAGTAATTGCCGCGTACACCTATGATTTGGTAAAAGCTTACAATCAGTTTTATCACGATTATGCAATTGTTGACGCTACACAAATATCCACCTCCCTTTTTCGTTTAAAATTAAGTTCAGAATGTGCCAAAGTAATTAACGGAGCCCTATTATTATTAGGAATTGAGTCACCTGAAAGGATGTAATGAAAAACTATGTTTCTATACTGATGTTATTAATTTGCGCAGGCACAACCTTTCCTCCGCACCATGGTAAGTCGGCTATAGCATCCGGAAATCTTTTCCCGGTAATAGCATCTAATTTAAAAGATGGTGATTTAGTACTTAGAGAAGGCAAAGGTTTAGTGAGTGAAATGTTCTCCAAATTCTCTATCCATGATCCTCATTATTCGCACGCAGGTGTGTTATTATTTGAAAATGAAAAACCCTACGTTTACCATGTAATAGGATCTTCTGATGGGGGCAAGGGTGGATTAAAAAAGGAATCCCTCGCCGACTTCTGCGCAAGCACAACTAACTACTCATTTGCCGTTTACCGAACAGCATTGCTCAACGATAAAGCTAATGTTTTAAAACATTTCTTCAACCTACTTGGATCCAACCACATTACATTTGATGAGCATTTCGATTTAAGAACCGACAATGAATTATATTGTAGTGAAATGATTTACAAAATGGTGCTAGAAATAAGTGGAAACTCGCTACCAAAAACCAAATTCAAAAACGGTGAATACATTGCCATCGACAATCTTTATTTAAACCAATGGTTCACCAAAATTACTGAGTATAAATACCCAAAGTCACTATGAAAAAAATTCACCAATTTTTAATTGCTCCTATCCTCATCGGATTACTTATTTCCTGTATGGGAGATTCTCCTAAAACAGCTGCTGAAAAATTCCTCAATTCTTTTAACAAAAGAGATTTTGCCGAGGCACGAAAATATGCAACACCTGAAACGAATAAACTGATTGATTTAATGGAAAACCTCACCAAAATGTCGCAGACACAGGATAGTGCCGTGAATAAAAAAATTGAGATACTGGGACAGCGAGTGGAAGGTGAAATAGCGTATGTTACCTTCAAGGAGGATGGCTCCGAATCGACAGAGGAATTGAAACTAAAAAAAATTGATGGGAAGTGGATGGCACATGTTACCAAAGAAGATATTGCTGCCAAAGATATGCCCGGAGGAAAAGATGAGGAGGGGTTAATGATGGAATCTGATTCAACCGATTTCGTTCCCCAAGATTCTTCTGCGGAAGTAAGCAGGTAAAAGGCTAATAAACAGGGTTAAAAACCCAATGAAATCATTATTTTTGCACTCCACTACAAGAAAAAAATATGTTTGAAAATTTAAGTGATAAACTCGACAGGGCATTTAAAGTACTGAAGGGCCAGGGCAAAATTTCGGAAATAAATGTTGCCGAAACTATGAAAGAGGTGCGTAAGGCATTGCTGGAGGCGGATGTTAACTATAAAGTGGCTAAGACCTTTACGGATAAAGTCAAGGAAAAAGCGCTGGGACAGAATGTGCTTTTAGCCGTTTCACCCAGCCAGTTGATGGTAAAAATTGTGCATGCAGAACTCACCGAATTGATGGGAGGAACCATGACCGATTTGAATCTGAAGGGTAATCCTGCAATCATCCTCATGTCGGGGTTGCAAGGTTCGGGTAAAACCACCCTTTCGGGAAAGCTGGCAAATTATTTAAAAACTAAAAAAGGGAGAATGCCACTTCTGGTAGCTTGCGATGTTTATCGCCCCGCTGCAATTGATCAGTTGAAAGTGCTTGGTGAACAGATAGGTGTTCCGGTTTATTCGGAACCTGAAAATAAAAATCCTGTTGATATTGCGAAGAAGGCCATTGAGCTTGCTAAAAGTCAGGGGAATAACGTGGTGATTATTGATACCGCCGGTCGACTGGCTATTGATGAGGCCATGATGAACGAGATTGAAAAAATTAAGAAAGCGATCGATCCCGGAGAAACACTGTTTGTAGTGGATGCTATGACCGGGCAAGATGCAGTTAATACCGCCAAAGCCTTTAACGACCGTCTCAACTTCGATGGAGTAGTACTTACAAAGTTAGATGGTGATTCTCGTGGAGGGGCAGCGCTTTCAATAAAATCGGTGGTCGATAAGCCGATTAAGTTTGTTGGAACAGGGGAGAAATTAGATGCCATCGATATTTTTTATCCCGAAAGGATGGCCGACCGGATTTTGGGTATGGGTGATATTGTGTCATTGGTGGAGAAAGCACAGGAGCAATTTGATGAAAAACAGGCCGCTGAACTCCAGAAGAAGATATCAAAAAATAAATTCGATTTCAATGATTTCCTCTCTCAGTTGGAGCAGATAAAAAAGATGGGAAATGTGAAGGATCTGCTTGGCATGATTCCCGGTGTAGGGAAGGCTGTTAAGGATATGGATATCGATAATGATGCCTTCAAAGGAATTGAGGCCATTATTAAATCGATGACACCTGCCGAACGCACCGATCCCGCATTGTTAAATGGAAACCGTAAAAAACGAATCGCCGAAGGTAGTGGCACCTCTATCCAGGAGGTTAACCGCTTGGTAAAACAGTTTGAAGATATGCGTAAAATGATGAAGGCCTTTTCCGGTGGAAATGCCTCTAAGTTAATGCGCAATATGCCATTCAAAAAATAATTTTAGAAAGTCATGGTTTTACTTGACGGAAAAGCAACTTCCACTGCCATTAAAGCTGAATTAGCTGCCGAGGTGGCAGCAATAAAACTTGCAGGGAAGAAGGTTCCCCATTTGGCCGCTATTCTTATAGGCCATGATGGTGCCAGTGAAACTTATGTTGGTAGTAAAGTAAAAACATGCAATGAGATTGGCTTTAATAGCACACTCATTCGTTACGATAACTCCATCAGTGAATTGGAGCTGTTGGAAAAGATTCGTCAGATAAATGAAGATCCTGCTATTGATGGATTAATTGTTCAAAGTCCGCTGCCCTCACATATCTCCTTCACCAAAGTTACAGAAACTATTTCTCCTGGAAAGGATGTGGATGGATTTAATCCGATTAATTCAGGACGAATGATGCAAAACTCACCTGCTTTTGTTGCTGCAACGCCCAAGGGGATAATTATGCTTTTAGAGCGATACAAAATAGAAACAACGGGCAAAAATTGTGTGGTAATTGGTCGAAGTAATATTGTTGGAATGCCAATGAGCATTCTTTTAGCCAGAAACACATGGCCCGGCAATTGCACCGTCACCGTTTGCCACAGCAAAACCACCAATTTAAAAGACCATTGTTTGAATGCCGATATTATTATTGCTGCATTGGGCAAACCCGGTTTCCTGAAGGGCGATTTTGTGAAACAAGGTGCGGTGGTTGTTGATGTGGGGATTACTCGCCTGGCCGACTCGTCAAAAAAGTCAGGATTCCGGTTGCAAGGTGATGTGGAGTTTGATGAAGTGGCACCAAAATGTAGCTTCATTACACCTGTTCCCGGTGGCGTTGGACCCATGACCATAATAGGATTGTTACAAAATACCCTTATAGCTGCCAGAAAAGAAATCACTTTCTAATGCCTCAACAATTCCACAAAGGGCTGAAATAGTATTTATAAAACACCATTGAATCCATCCATAATAAAACCTTCCTCCGCCAATGTAACACTCCGACTTCCGGTTATGGAGGCATTTTATACCATTCAGGGAGAGGGTCACCACACCGGTAAAGCTGCCTATTTTATTCGTTTGGGTGGCTGTGATGTAGGATGTGTTTGGTGTGATGTTAAAGATTCCTGGGACGCTACTGCACACCCAATGGTGGATGTTGAATCTATAGTGAATACTGCTGCAGAATTTCCTTCACAAATAGCAGTGATTACCGGTGGGGAACCCTGTATGTATGATTTAGGTTTGCTGACTGCTTCCCTAAGGGAAAAAGGCTTTAAAACGCATCTTGAAACATCAGGTGCCTATCCGGTTCAGGGTGATTTCGACTGGGTGTGTGTTTCGCCAAAAAAATTTAAATCTCCGTTAGAAGAGGTATTAAAATTGGCAGATGAATTAAAAGTTGTTATTTTTCATCCCTCAGATTTTGAATGGGCCGAAAGCAATGCTAAAGGTGTTGGTAAAGAATGCAAATTGTTGTTACAACCCGAATTCGATAAGTCGAGTAAAATGATGTCCTCCCTGGTTGACTATGTTAAGGCACATCCTCAGTGGTCCATCTCCTTGCAAACACACAAAATAATTGGTATTCCTTAACTATGGCTTCAATCAAAAACCTATTCTTCCTGTTTGCATTGATGCTGATGTTTCCGGTAATAACGTTGGCACAACCCAAGTACACATCCACCAATAAGGGCGCTATAAAAAGCTATGAATCTGCCACCGGCTTTTATGATAATTATCAAAATGAAAAGGCAAAAGGCGAATTAGAAAAAGCGATTAGTAAGGATCCCAATTTTATTGAAGCCTATATTTTACTTGCGAATATCTATGTTGATATGCGTAAATATGAATCTGCTGTTGATCAATATAAAAAAGCAATCGGGGTAAATCCTAATTTTTTTCCAAACAACTATTACACTATGGCTACCATAGAACTCAACATTGGCAGGTATGAGGATGCTAAAGTACATTATGAGAAATTCCTCACTTTCCAAGGTGCCAAAGAATCATTCAGAGAAACCGCGCAACAACGTATTATCAACTGTGATTTTGCTGTTAATGCAAAGAATAAACCGGTGCCATTTAATCCACAAAATTTAGGTCCGAATATCAATAGTCCCTACGATGAATATTTTCCGACTATCACCGTTGATGACCAAATGATGTTTTACACTCGTAACCGTCCGGAAAGCGAGGGGTCACAACGTTTTCATGAAGATTTTTATATTAGCAAACGAGATGGGAAAGAGTGGGGGAAATCGGTGAACGGAGGCAGCCAGTTGAACACTTCGGGCAATGAGGGGGTGCCAAATATTTCATCCGATGGTAAGCTGCTCTTCTTTGCCGCCTGCGATCGTCCCGATGGAAAAGGCTCTTGCGATATCTATTATTCCAGACTGAAAAAGGAGGGGTGGACACGACCTATCAATCTAGGTAATCCAATTAATACAGGTGCATGGGAGTCACAGCCCTCGTTTGCTTCCGATGGCAGAACTCTTTATTTTATTAGAGGTACCATCACCCGAGAGGGTATTAGGGAACAAGATATTTATACTTCAAGAATAAGTGACGAAGGAAAATGGAGTGAACCTCAAAAGTTAAGTAATGTGATCAATACTAGTGGTGAAGAAGAATTTGTATTCATTCATCCTGACAACCAAACACTCTATTTCTCCTCCGATGGTCATCCGGGCATGGGAAGTCTCGATATTTATGTTTCCCGCCGACAACCCGACGGGAATTGGGGCGTGCCTGAAAATTTGGGTTATCCTATTAATACTTTCAAAGATGAACGCGGTTTACTGGTTGGCCCGAAGGGTGATGTGGCCTATATTGCCTCCGATCGTGAAGGTGGATTTGGTGGTCTCGATTTGTACAGTTTTGAATTATACGATAAAGTAAGGCCTTTGCTGCTTAGCTATGTGAAAGGCATTGTAACCGATGTAAATACCGGAACTCCATTAGATGCTGACATTGAAATTATCGACCTTCAAACAGGTAAAGTGGTTATCAATAGTTATTCGGAAAAAGGAACAGGTGATTTTTTAGTTTGCCTTACTGCCGGGAAAGATTATTCATTTAATGTATCCAAAACAGGTTATCTCTTTTATTCCGATCACTTCTCGTGTAAAAATCCTGCTGATGTTAAGAACGCCTATGAACTGGATGTGAAACTCAGTCCTGCCTTAACAGGAGGCAAGGTAGTTCTGAAAAATGTATTTTTTGATACCAATTTGTACAACCTAAAAGACGAATCATTTCCTGAATTGGATAAGCTGGTAGGTTTCATGACGGTGAACCCGAAAATGGTAAT
>JBBQVM010000034.1:0-17800 GCA_038211525.1 Bacteroidia bacterium | reverse complement strand
TTATCTCCCAAACGTGGTACGCCATTGCATGTGCATCATAATCAGGATGAAATATTTTATGTTATCGAAGGTGAATATTATTTCCAGGTTGGAACGGATAGACACAGACTCAAAACAGGCGATAGTATTTTTTTGCCAAGGGCAATTCCACACGCCTGGACCCAGGTAAGTGAAAGTGGTAAAATGATTGTTACCGTTCAACCGGCAGGTAAACTTGAAGATTTTTTTGTTACAATGGCGGCACTAACCACAGAGCCATCCTCTGAACAAATTGCAAAAATATTTGCTGATAATGAAATGCAAGTCGTTGGCCCGCCATTGAAATTAGAATAGGGAAATTAAACCAATTAGTCCAGCCCTTAGGCAGATTTTTTAACGGGAATCAATTGGTAATAATTAATTTTTTAGTTTCGGATAAATTAACATTTTCAAGTGTATAAAAATATACGCCGGAAGTTAAATCTGAAGAATTAAATGTCACCTTATATTCTCCCACATTCTTATATTCAGCTATTAGCAGTTTTACAATACGCCCTGATATATCAGTGACAAATAATTTGATAGGCCCCGCGTTCTGTATTTTGAACGAAATTACTGTTGAGCCGCTGAATGGATTGGGAATGTTTTGATCAAGAGATGAAAATGTCCCTGTGGTATTATTTTCAAAGATCCCTATTGCATCAACCCATTTAGCAAGGTGAGCTGCTGATGTACTTCCTGCTGAAGTGAATAACCCTCCTGCATAAAGATCACCTGCATATTTACTGAGGGTATTTACTCCATAGGCATTTCCACCATTAAACCAAACGCCACCTTGCATATCGTTCCAGGATGTTCCATTCCATTGGGCTATTCCGTTAGTTGTTATGCCATCAGATGTAAGGAACATGCCCCCGGCATATAGTTTGTTATTGAATGTTTCTAAAGCAAAAACATATTTGTATCCAACCGGAGTGGCTCCCATACCTGTTCCTAATGCAGCCCATGTTGCACCATTCCATTTTGCAATGCTCGAAGCGGTAATGCCACCTGCAGTTGAAAATAATCCACCTACAATTAGTTCTCCGTTATAGTTTCCGAGTGAATATCCAATTGAATTTAAACCACCATTCATATCTGTCCAGTTAATTCCATCCCATTTGGCAATATGGTTTGTTGTAATACCTCCGGATGTAGAAAAGAATCCGGTAGCTATTAAATTGCTTCCATAAACACCCAGCGCCATTACTTGACCTTGTGATCCGCCCATCCCACTTCCAAGATTGAACCAACCATTGTTATTCCAACCAACAATATAATTAGCCGGAAAACCATCTGCATCTGTAAAGTATCCACCAATTATTAAATCGTTATTATAAACAGTAAGAGCAGCTACCTGACCACCCACATCACCATTTACATCCGACCATGATGTGCCATCCCATTTGGCCAGAAATTGTACAGTTACGGATCCAGCTTGAGTAAAGGTGCCGCCGGCAATTAAAAAGCCATTATAAACGGTAAGTGCATCCACCCAACCATTCATACCTGCACCCAATGCACTCCAAGAAGTACCATTCCATTTGGCAATATAATTTGCTTGCACACCTCCTGCGCATGTAAACCTGCCTCCTACAACCAATTCACCATTGTACACCACTGATGAATTCACAAAGTCGCACATTCCACCATTGACGTCCGTCCATGACTGGGCATTCAAGTATTTGGCATTTGCTAACAGGAATATTATTAACAGACTAAATAATTTTCCTAACCGAACTAATTTATAAATATGTTTCATCTTTCCTTAATTAATCAGCTATAAAATTATCCTACATTTCAATATTCGGAATTGATAGAAATCATAAATTCAAAAGAAAGATATGATAAATATCATTAAAGAAATTAATAAATATTGGTTTCGGTTGCCGGTTTAAAAAATTTAGTAGGAAAATTAAATTGTTCAAACAATGCCAAGAAACAGTTATTTCCTTTCTCTTTTATTGAAATTGAAATTCAACATTGCTGACAAGGTTAAGTTTATCTCCGAAGAATAGTAGAGCAGCCTCTATTTTTTTGGGAAAGTTACTATAATTTGTTTTTTCAAATTCGCTTATAAAGTTTTTTAAGAATGAAATGGTACTATATAATCATTTAGCTCTGTATAAAAATATTATTATTTAATTTATTAAAATTAGTTAAAAATAAAATTCATTCAGATAAATTAGTAGAAATCGCGAACAAATTCCGTTGTTCATAAAATATAATTTTGGCTTTTTTGAATCGAAATAATTCCAAGTTATTTAATAATAATAAATAAATTTAATTCAAATTCAATAACTTTTTAGCAACTTGTTATTTAAAAATGCTATAAATTGAATCAAAATCTTCAAAAAGTGATCATTTTCAGGTTCTATAAGCTATAATATCACTATCATTGCAAAAAATTACAAAATCACACATGGAACATAAAATGAAACCGGAGAGTCTGATGATGTCTTTCGGATATAAGCCGGAATTATCAGAGGGAGCAATTAAAAGTCCAATTTTTCAAACTAGTACATTTGTATTTAAAAGTGCCGAAGAAGGTAAAGCTTTTTTTGAGGTAGCATATGGACTTCGCGCCAAGCACAAAGATGAAAAGATGGGATTAATTTATAGCAGAATAAATAATCCGGATCTTGAAATTTTAGAAAACAGACTGTGCTTGTGGGACGAAGCGGAAGATTGTGCAGTTTTTGAAAGTGGGATGTCTGCTATTACAACAGTATTACTTGAATTTTTAAAACCTGGCGATTTACTATTAACTAGTACTCCACTATATGGGGGAAGTGATCATTTTATTCATAAAATACTTCCGAAGTTTGGAATTAATGTAATTTCATTTACTGTAAAGCAATCAAAAGCAGATATCATTAAATTAGTAACAGATTCCGGCATGGCTAACAAACTTGCTATGGTTTACATTGAAACGCCCGCAAACCCTACTAATGATTTAATTGATATTCGTGCAAGTAAAGAGATTGCAGAACATTTTTCTACGGCTGACAAAAATATATTTCTGGCTGTAGATAACACTTACATGGGACCGTTATGGCAACACCCATTAAAACATGGTGCCGATTTAGTTATTTATTCCGCAACAAAATATATTGGTGGACATAGTGATGTAATAGCCGGTGCTTGTTTGGGATCATTTGAATTAATTAAGAGAGTTAAAGGATTGCGTACATTTTTGGGAAATATGGCTGGTCCATGGACCGGTTGGTTGTTGATGCGTAGTTTGGAAACTCTTAAAGCAAGAATGGATATTCAGGCTTTTAATGCTGAAAGAGTAGCTGATTTTTTGAACCACCATCCGAAGATTGAAAAGGTATATTATCTGGGAAATTTGAAAGAATCGGATGGCGAACAATACCAAATCAGAGAAAGACAATGTTTGACGAATGGTGGTATGATTTCTTTTGATGTAATAGGTGGAGAAAAAGAAGCGTTTATATTTTTGAATTCTTTAAAGCTTATTAAACTTGCAGTAAGTTTAGGAAGCACCGAAAGTTTAGCCGAACACCCTGCAACAATGACTCATGCTGATGTGGATCATGCAAGCAAACAATTATTAAATATCACCGAAAAAATGATTCGTGTTTCGATTGGAGTTGAAAGTTATAACGATATTATTTACGATATTGAACAGGCGCTTGGAAAAATCTGATTCCCTGCTTTTTAAAATTCTAGTCAGCTCTGTTTTATTTATAAAAAAGTAAAACGAGCGTTGGTCGGAACAACCAGAAATTGGAACAGGAAGGCTCCGGTTTTAATCTAGCTTTACGTAGCATACTTTTTTCCGGTAACTAGGTTCGAGCTGTCCAAATTGAGAATTTAAACATTTTTGTTAATGATCATGACTATTCGAATATTTATCGCAATAGTCAATGAATCAATATATTATATCTTAAAATCTTTTTCGTTTTGCTTCAACAATTATCTTTCTCCTGATAAAAATCATATCCCGGAAACGGGTAATGTTTTACTTTTTCGGAATTAAATGAACTCATTGTATTAATAACTCATTTACCAAATCTTCTCATGTCAAATTCCTCAAAACCTAAATATCCCGGCAAACGGATAACTACAAATGGCAATGCACTTGTTTGTGGAACAGAACAACTGATTAGCGATGCGGGTGTGTTTTACCCGATCACTCCATCAACAGAAATGGGTGAACTTTTTCAGAACGCATATGCTAAAGGACAGCTAAATGCATTTGGCCGACCGCTTACAGCTATTGAAGCAGAAGGCGAACATGCTGCACAAGGCGGGGCTATTGCAATGTCGGTAACCGGAAAGCGAACCGTCAATTTTACTTCGGGTCAGGGAATAGTATACGGTCTTGAGCAATATTATCATGCTCCCGGAAAATTGAGTACCATGGTAATTGAAGTTGGAGCGAGAGCGCTTACAAAACACGCATTAAATGTTCATTGTGGCCATGACGATGTTTATGCCGCACTAGATGTTGGTTGGATTATCACTTTTGCAAAAGATGCACAACAAGCAGCCGATCAAGCTATTATTTTACGTCGTGTTACAGAGCTGGCTCTTAATCCCGGCATGAATGTTCAGGATGGCTTTTTAACTACACATTTGGAGCGAACATTCAAAAAACCGGAAGCAGCGTTAGTGAGAGAATTCCTTGGCGACCCTTCTGATGAAATCGATACCCCCACTGCTGCACAGAAAATATTATTCGGTGCTAAACGCCGTCGTATTCCTGCAGGGATTGATCTCAAAAATCCATTACTACTAGGTCCTGTGCAAAACCAGGAACACTATATGAACGGTGTTGCTGCTCGTCGAAATAATTTCAGTGAAAATATTTTACCATTTCTTGAAGAATCATTCCGTGATTATGGTGAACTAACGGGTCGCAATTATGGTTTAATTTCAACGTACAATTGTGAAAATGCTGAAACAGTTTTTGTTGCTTTAGGTTCGGCTGCTGAAAATATTGAAGCGGTGATTGATTATCTAAAATCAACAAGGAATGTAAATGTTGGAGTGATTCACTTTAATGTAATCAGACCATTTCCTGAGAAAGCAGTTATTGAAGCATTAAAAGGTAAGAAAAAAGTAATTGTAATGGAACGTACCGATGAATCTTTATCCGGTGACAATCCACTTACAAGTGATATAAAAATTGCACTCAGCAAAGCCGAAGCGAATTTTTTCACGAATGCTTATGAGGGATTACCACCAATGAATCCGCTTACTGAAAAACCTGAAATATTCTCTGGTTCATATGGACTCGGTTCACGTGATTTCAGGCCTGAAGGGATCATTGGTGCTTATGATTTTGCCGAAGGCAGAATTGCACGCAAAGATGGTAAGAGGGCGGGACAAGGTGCAAGTTTTTTCTATGTAGGAATCGATCATCCTTATGCAGTGCTTTCAAAAGAAAACCCTTCTTGTTTGCCTGTAGATTCTATCGCAGTTCGATTTCACTCTATTGGTGGATGGGGTATGATTACCACCGGTAAAAACCTGAGCGAAGTGCTTGGTGAATTTTCTAATTTTATTTCAGAAAGGGATAATCTCAAAGAGGAAGATGGTAGTCCTAAGGAGGTTATTCACATTAGTGCTAATCCTAAATATGGTTCTGAGAAAAAAGGCGCACCAACAAATTATTTTATGGTAGCTGCTCCTGAACGTGTTCGGGTAAATTGCGATCTACATCACGTACACACCGTGTTGTGTTGTGATCCGAAAGTGTTCCTGCATTCTAATCCGCTCGACGGACTTGAAGATGGTGGCGCCTTTGTTTGGGAATCCAATGAAGACTCCGCTGAAAAGGCATGGCAACGTATTCCGCAAAAATACCGCCAGTGGATTATTGATAAAAAAATAAAAGTTTATATTCTTAATGGATTTAACATCGCAAAAAAAGCAACCAGTCGCGAAGATTTGCAAACACGTATGCAAGGAAATGCATTTCTCGGAGCCTTCTTTCATGTGTCACCATTTCTGAAAACATTTCATATTCCGGTTGAGGAATATCAGGCTACCATCCGCAAACAATACGAAAAAAAATTCGGCAGGTTTGGCGAGGCTGTTGTTGCTTCTAACATGACTGTTATGCAAGAGGGGTTTGATAATGTTATTGAAGTCCCTTACGGAGATGTGAATGCTCCTGACACCTCAAAATTCATTGGTGGAATTATACATTGCATTGCAGGTTTACACGAGGTAGCACCTCCCACTTCCAACAAACCACCCATGTTCCGCATGTCGACTTTTGATGAAGAATTTAGAGCGGGGTTTGGTTACAATCAACCGGCAAGTGCGCTTTCTTCAGTTGGACTAGTAGCTGCTTCCACAGGTTTTACAAGTAGCAAATACGTTTCACGCAGGCAAATTCCTATTTGGATAGCTGATAATTGTACGCAGTGTATGGAATGTATGGTTGTTTGTCCGGATACCGCTTTGCCCAATACAGCTCAGGATATAAAAGTGATGCTGAATACAGCAATAAGAAATTACATACAGGAGCCCACTTCGCGTGAAGCATTTTTAAAACGCGTACCCGATGTTGAAAAAACGGTACGGACGAAAATGCTGGAGGTCGCGAATGCTAAAGAGAAAAGCGAAGCTCCTGAATTTCAGACATTGGTAATGGATGCTTTCCGCGAATTAAATGATTCTGCAATTACTGAACGTTCTTTAGGTGAATTAGGAGCTATTCTAAAAATTATTCCTGTTGCCTACCTTAACACAAAAGCAATTTTCAGCAATCCTGAAAAGAAAGACCCGGGATCGGGAGGCTTATTCTCTATTGTTGTTCGTGATCTTTGTAAAGGTTGTTCGGCATGTGTGGAAGCTTGTGGCAGTCATAACGCGTTGCGCATGGTGGAAGAAACCGAACAACACCATGCAGATATGGAATCGGCACATGAGTTTTTCCAACTGCTTGCAGACACACCGAAAAAATATTTGGGGATATTCGATGACGAAAAACCTGAATCATCAAAAGCTGCAGCTCTTAAGATGCACTTAATGTTGCAATCGAAGTACAATGCACTTGTATCGGGCGACGGCGCTTGTGCAGGTTGTGGTGAGAAATCCATACTGCGTTCAGTAGCTACACTCACCGAAACATTAATGCGCCCCATCTATCACAAAAAGGCTGCACGACTGCACGCGAAAGCGGAACAACTGGAAAAAAACGGATTAAGATTGTTGCAGGAAATTAAGTTGAAAAACGAAAATGTTTATAAACTGTACCGTAAATCAATTTTGCATATTTTAATGGGATGGGGTGCTGAGGATGCTGCATCAACAGATAAAAGAATTGCTGAGAATTTTCAGGGTGGAGATGAAGAAATTGTTAAGGCAATTATTGCGGTGTTACGTACTGACGCAACCAACCATGTTTCGCTACAAGCTATTGAAGGAATGGCTCCTAACGGAATGGCTGTAATGGCAATGGCAGCGCATACAGGCTGTAATACAGTTTTTGGATCTACACCACCCAATAATCCGCACCCTTATCCATGGATGAATTCACTTTTTCAGGATGGTGCAACTATTGGATGGTTGATAGGTGAAAGTTTCATCAGGGATCATGCGGCACGATCTGTTATCCCCGAAAGGTTAGCAGATATGTTGTTGAATGGTTTTGAAAAAACGTTTACTGAAGATGATTATTTCCGTTTCACTCATTTCACCGATACTTATATGAACGATGATGAGGTAATGGAAATGCCCAAAGTTTGGGTTGTAGGTGGTGATGGCGGAATGGGTGATATCGGTTTTCAGAATGTTTCAAAAGTGGTTTTGCAGAATCGTCCAAATGTAAAAATGTTGATGCTTGATACGCAAGTTTATTCTAATACAGGAGGACAAAATTCTGATTCATCAGTAATGGCAGGTGGGTTTGATATGAATCAATCCGGTGCTGCAACTGCAGGTAAATTGACAGAAAAAAAATGGGTTGCTGAAGCATTCTTAGGTGGACACGGTTCACCGTTTGTGGCGCAGGTTTCACTCGCTAATTCGGGTTCACTTTACAAAGCCTTACTCGACGGTTTGTGTTATCGTGGCACTGCATTCTTTCAGGTATTCACTACCTGCCAGCCAGAGCATGGGGTGCCTGATTATGCTAGTCAAGAGCAGGCTCTTTATGTGCGCGACAGCAGAGGAGTTCCTGAATTTGTATTTAATCCGCAGTTAGGGGAATCTTTTCAGGAAGCTTTGAATATTAAAGGCAATCCGAATTATACACACGACTGGTACACACGCATCGCACCCGTAACAAAAGTGCCATACACGTATACAACAGCACAATGGGCCTTCACTGAAGCACGATTTAGAATGCATCATAAAGCGGTGAAAGAAGAAGAGACTATTGATAAAATAAAATTAGAAGATTTGTTGCTATTGATAACTCAAGATGATGTGGTTCATCGCCGGTTCCTGGACGTTGCGCATCGTTCCTTCATTCCTGATTTTGGTGTGTTTACTATAGAACACAAAGACGATGGCAAAACAGTTCCGCACCTCATATCACGACAAATGGTGCTGTTTTGTGTAGAAAGAAGAAAATCATGGAGGATGATGCAGAGCAGAGCCGGAATTGTTAATACGGACTACCTCGCACAAAAAGAGCTGCTTGTAAAAATTGATAAGGGTGAAATGTCACGTGAGGAATTCCTTAACAAAAATCAAAACAATACAGTTGTTGCTTAAAAATCTGTTCTGTATCTAGATCTAAATTACATCGTCAAACTGCAAGCAAATAAGTAGCAACAAAGCTGCTTAATTAAAGTTGAAAAAACTAAATAGCCAATTAATCTACTTATTTGCCCAGCTTCACAAAATTATATAATTTCTCTACGTCGACAGCATCAACTATTTTTAGAGTATAATACCCTTCAGCAAGATCAGCGAAATTAAGTTTCACAACTTCACTATCAAAACCGGAGTATTCAATAATTTGTCGGCCGGTAACATCGTACACTACCAACTTCAAAATTCTTTCGTTGGATGTTACTGTTAATTCATTCTTTACAGGATTAGGATAGAGTTGGTAATTATTTTCATTGTTGAAATTTATTTTAATGATTCTTGAATAACTGCCGATTCCATTAAAATCTGTTTGTTTTAATCTATAGTAGGAAATTCCTTTTAGCGGATGCTCATCTTTGGCGTAGTAATTTAAAACAGAGTTACTATTTCCGGCACCATCTTTATTTAATATTTTACTGAAATACATTCCATCCTCAGACCTTTCAACGGTGAAATAATCGTTATTAATTTCTGTTTCAGTAACCCATTTAATATCCACTACATCATGATTTCTTTTTGCATTAAAATAAAGTAACTCAATAGGTAATGGGTTGGAGAGTGTTATTGTCATGGTATCACGACAGCCATTTGCATCAATGATAGTCATTAGATAGGAGCCTTGTGGCTGGCAAACGAATACATTATTATTTTGAAATGATCCGCTATTGATGTTATATTGGTATGGCGATGCCCCTCCGGCTCCTGTAACGACAATATTCCCTCCACAAACTGAAATTGAATCTACAACTGAAATCACAGGCGCTGCCACTTGGCCTACTACAATAATGGTTGTGCTGATGCAGTTTTTAATATCCTTTGCAGTTATTGTATAAGTTCCCGGGGCTAATCCGTTAAAGACATTGCTGGCTTGAAACAAAACACCATTTTTACTAAACGTTATTGCACCGGTTCCACCTAATGCTGAAGCAATGATGGTTCCATCGTTTGCAAAGCACGAAGATAAAGTGGATGAAGCCGAAACGACCGGCCCCGCGAGATTGGCAACTGTGACACTAAGAATTTTTGTGCAGCCATTCGCATCTTTAACGGTTAGCGGATAGGTGTTAGCGGCTAAAAGATTAAAAATTGTGGATGCCTGAAATGTGGATCCATTAATACTGTATTGTAAGGGCGCCACACCACCTGTTGCAGCAGCGGTTACGCTTCCGTTGCTATTCCCGCAACTGGCATTTACTACAACTCCGGTTAGTGTTTGTGGCACATTGGGGCTGGTAACCAAAATGTTTTTCGAACTCTGACATCCATTCGCATCCTTAACAGTAATAGTATAAGGGCCTGCTGTGAGTCCGTTAAATAAATTGGAGGGTTGATAAATTGTACCATTTGATGAATATTGCAATGGTGCTACTCCTCCGGCACCGGTTGCAGTTATTGTTCCGTTGGCATTTAAACAAGTTGCTGCTACGGCAGCTAAGGTAAGGCTAGGTGCCGATAAATTTGAAACCTGAATACTTGTAGTATTCAAACATCCATTTGCATCTTTTAAAGTAATAGTATAAAATCCTGCTGCAAGTCCGGCAAACGAATTGCTGCTTTGAAATATTGTGCCATTAATACTATATTGATACGGTAATGTTCCACTGGCACCTACCGCAAACGCAATACCATTTGCACCATTGCATGTAGCTGCTATTGAAAATGCGGTTAAGGTGGGTCTCGGTGTATTTATAATACTAACGGTAGTTGTATTGTAACATAATGACGCGTCACCAACAGTAACTGTATAATTACCTGCAGCTAATCCGGTGAAAACTCCTGTATTTTGAAATACCGTTCCATTTATACTATATAAATATGGAGCAGTTCCATTTGAAGCTATAGCAGTAATAGTTCCGTTTGCACTTAGGCATGTTGTTGCTCCTGCAGAAGCTGTTATTGCGGGTCCGGAAGGGTTGATGATAGTATCAATTTTAGTATTCATACATCCATTATCATCAATAACATCAATAACATAGATTCCTGAACTTAAATTGGTAAAAACCCCACTTGTTTGAAAACCTCCTCCATTGAGACTATATAATAAAGGAGGAGTACCACCACTACCGAACGCAGTTATGGTGCCGTCGTCTAATGCACAAGTTCCGTTTGATTTGGAGATAGAGACAGTAGGGCCACCAATTGCGGGAACAATTACTGTAATTGTATCTAAACATCCACCGGGGATAATTGGAGGCCCAATATCAAAACTTGCATCATCTGCTAAAATAATATCATATATTCCCGGTGCTAATCCGGTATAGGTAAATGTAGGGTCCCATGTATTCCATGGACCACCCATACCTGAGATACTTGAGTGATAAGGTGTGTTTGGTCCAATACCAGTTAAAGCAATCGTTCCGTTGGAGGTGTTGCATACAGTTCCGCTCACTACAGCAGTTGCAGTTGAAACAACAGGAGACCCTAACACAGCAATAATAGTTTTTGAGCAACCATTTGCATCCATCGCTGTTACAAAATAAGTTGCAGGACTTAAATTGATAAAAAGTTGCGTTGTGTTGGGGACAAATGCGCCAAAGTTTAAACTGTAGGTGCACGAACCGCAAGTTGCTCCATTAACTTTTGGGTTAGTAATTCTTCCTAATGATCCATTACAAGGGTATGCCCCTTGAACATTTACTGTGAATGAGGTGATACCGGGACCGGATCCAACATTGGTTATTGTTACTGGGGTTGTTTGAATACAGTTGGCTGCATCTTTAACGTAAACAGTATATACTCCAGGTGCTACGTTAATAAAAATATTTCCACTTTGGTAAGTAACTCCGTTTATACTGTATTGCAATGGGGCAACGCCACCTGAAGCTGTTACCGTAATGAAAGCATTGCTGCCTGCACAGGTGGCATTGGTTCCAGTGGCAGATACCTGTGCCGCAAGAACAGTATTTACTATAGCATTGGTGGTAGAAATGCATCCATTAACATCTTTTACGTATACAGTATAATTTCCTCCGGCTACATTATTGAAGGTAGCACCGGCCTGATATGTGACTCCGTTAATACTGTATTGTATAGGAGCGACTCCACCCAAACCAAAAGCATTAATGCTGCCACTAGATGACGAACAGGAACTGGACAGCGTAGTTGCAGTGATCGACAAGTTTGCAACATTGGTCATCACAACATTAGTAGTGCTTGTACAACCATTTACATCCTTAACGGTAACAGTGTAAGGTCCCGTTGCAAGACCGTTAAAGATATTGCTTGGTTGAAAAACAGTACCATTTATGCTATAAGTGAGCGGAGCCGTTCCTCCTAACCCAGTTGCAGTGATGATTCCATTACTTGAACTGCATGCTGTTGGTGTAATGACAGCAGAAATTGTTGGTGCTGCGGAGTTGGATACAACAATAATTGAAGCCCCCATGCAACCGTTTACATCTCTTACCATTACAGTATAGGTTCCGGCTGCAAGTCCGGAAAACAGTGTGCTTGCCTGAAAATTAATACCATTGATACTATATTGTAAAGCACCTGTTCCTCCACTTCCAACTGCAGTAACCGTTCCGTTATTCAGGTTACATGCCGAAGCGGTGGAAGAAGCAATAACCTGAGGCCCACTAGTGCTGTTAACTGTAATAGAAAAGGTATTAATACAATTATTTGCATCTTTTATACTTACTACGTATATGCCAGGTGTTAGGCCGCTAAAAAAATTACTTGCCTGAAATGTAGCTCCATTTATACTATATTGAAATGGTAGCGTACCTCCTGATCCGGTGGCAGTAATACTTGCATTTGCATTATTACAAGAGGCGGTTGTAGCTATGGCCGATACAGTAGGAGCCGGTGAATTTGGAACCGTTGTACTTACATTAGTCAAACAGCCGTTAGCATCTTTTACTGTAACAGTATAAGTTCCTGAAAAAATGTTATTGAAAACATTGCTTGCTTGATACGTGTTGGCATTTATACTGTATTGCAACGGTGCAGTTCCACCGGTAGCCAATGCCGTAATAATTCCATTATTTGTATTACAATAAGTTGTGGTTGGAATTACCGTTAATATTGGGCCGGGAGCATTGTTAATAATTACGATGCTCACATTTGTACAACCCGTAACGTCCTTAACGGTTAATGTATAGGTGCCGGGAAGAATACCATTAAAAATATTGCCGGTTTGAAAAGTAGTACCGTTAATGCTATAGGATAATGGTGGTGTGCCTCCTGTTCCGGTTGCAGTTATAGTTCCTGTGTTGCTACCGCAAGCAGCATCCGTTTTGAGATAAGTTGCAGTAGGTCCGTTGCTGTTAATGATGCTTACTGTTGATATGCTGCTACATCCGTTAGCATCGGTCACGCCAACCACATAGACACCTGCTCCCAGATTGGTAAATGAATTGCCGGATTGAAAGGCTCCGCCATTGTTATTATAATTGTATGGCGAAATTCCTCCCGATGCGGTTATGGTAATTGTTCCGTTATTATTTCCACAAGTGGTATTTACAACTGAAGTTGCGATAGCTGCACCGGGTAAAACAAAAGTTGTGCTGGTAACTACTCCGCTGCATATCATATTTACTGTTGCGTTAATAGTGTAGGTTATATTTGGTGAAAGACCATTGAAAACACCTATGGTGTTGGAGGCAATCTGAGTACTACCGTTCAATAATACATAGGTAACGGTTGAACCGGCAGGAGGGATAGGACTTAATGTTGCTGTTGCAGAAAGGGTAGCACAAGTTGCGCTAACGTTTAAAGCAAAAATATTTGAGGTACACCCGTATGAAGTTATATCGAATGAACTCACAAAACCATTACCTGAAGCATATAATATTTTTTGAGATTCATAGTAGGCCAAATCATAAACAGCACTGGAACTAAAGCCCGGAATAGTAATGTCGGGAGCAAGTGCATCATTAAATATTCCACCTGTAAATTTGTATACTTTAATTACTCCATTCACTGAACCAACAAAAATATTATTACACTCATCCGCAATAATTCCTCCCGACATCAGTTGAACATTTGCTCCGATTGTTAGGGGGGTGCCAACTCCTGTACCGGTTGTTTTATCAAATGCTTTTAAATTTTTTCCATCCCAATAAAAAAGATATGAGGAGTTGATACCAAGAACATTACTTGAATTATCCATTTGAGATAACGGCAGGTACGGACGGTTTGCAATTTCCTGGATCGCTATAAACCCGGATGGGACATTCCAGGAGACAGAAGCTCCGCTATAAGGTGCATTATTTTTATAAATTTGATTTGAAAGTGATGGTGTTCCATACAGTGAACCATAAATAGTGTAGAGACTATTATCTTGCGGGTCAATCACTAAATCAGAAATGTCTTGTGCCCATCCACCACCACTATAGGGAATGCCAGTTACATTTAAAGGCGAAATAACTGTTGACGGAGGCGCGCAGAGAGCAAAGTTGTTATTGGAATTTGTACCTCCTCCAGCCACTAAAAGTTGAGCTACACCACTATTACACCGCCAATACATTTTCCAGTTTTCAAGAAAGTTCGCATTCGCAGCGGTAATAAAATTGTCGTAAATACCTGTTGTGTTAATCCGAATAATTCGGTGTCCACCCGATGGTGCAAAACCTTGTCCAAGATAGATATTACCTGTGGTTTTTTCCACCACCCATCCACCATAATAAGTTCCAAAAGACCATGAAGGGATGGATAAGGAACCACTAAATGTCCATTGTAATACCCCTGCTGCATTAAATTTTGCAAGTTTATGAATAGAGCCATCTCCTCCACCTGTTACATATACATTACCTGCGTAATCAAAATCAACATCTTTAGCAATTCCATTATTTACGCCTGTAAGATTAGAGGTATTTGAAACGAAAGGATCTATTACCAGGGTTTGGGTTTTGTCATAATTTTCAGGAAAGACAAAGCTAATCTCATTTCCATCAACTTTATAAATGGTTTTAATTTTTACTGCTGAAGTATCTTTTGGAACCGGAGTTGTTCCATAAACTGAAACAGGAAGTGTTTCTTTGACACCATTTATTCCTGATTTAATAATTAAATTACCAGACTCATCCAATTTCACATGTTTTGCATCGCCGCCAAAACGAATTTTAACTACATTTATGTTTGCTCCTGGTTTAACTAATAAACTATATTCGTAACCAATCTCGGTGTTTTCTGAAAACGTATAAACCAAATCTATCCCAGGATATAATTCTTTATAGGTTATTTTTTTATAGGCATTGGCATGATTAGGAAGTGAACCATAGGTATGATACCCTTCCTGTTTTTCGCCGGCAACAATTTCCGGATGAAGATTAGCATTCACCCATTCCATGGTAATCGCTTTATCAATTATTTTCTGTAACTCAAAATCCGTTTCTTTGGAATGTTTTTTTCTTTTTCTTTCTTCTTTTTCTCGTTCCTCTGGAGTGGGGCCTTTGAGTTTTCTATGCAAATGAATCACTCCTTTTTCAGTAAATAAAACAGGCATTTCTAAGCCCTCATAACCAAATAAAATTTTACCCATGGCAGGGTATTTACTATAAGTTTCACCATACTGACCAATGTTTTCAATACATCTTTCCGAAAGGCCATAAACATCTTTATCTTTTCCTTTTACAAAAGCGATAGATGGTGTATTCGTACAGATTTTTGATTGCCCAAAAACTGTAGCAAATGGCAGGATACAGAGAGTTAAAAGAAGTAAATATTTTTGGTGATTGAACGATATATTCAAAGAAGTCTTCATTAATTTTTGGTTGATAGGTCCTGCAATATTTTTCAGAACGATTTTTGGAATAGAAATTGACAATAAGTTTTTTACTTCAAAATCTAACAGGAATTCATAGTATTATATAGCAACTTGAATAACATCTTTCAATGCTAATTTATGAAAATCCGATAAATAATTTAAGTACTTTAAATAGGTTGTGTTTTGGGTGGATGAAAAATTCCAATCACCTTTTCAGAAGGAAAAAATATATTCTTAAATTCAGGTTTTATATCCAATATACTATTTGGCGACTTATTTATTTTAGTTAAATTATCGGTATAAACTATTTCATCAACCGGAATGTTATTAATCTGTTGATGAAAGGGAAGTTTAGCATGGTGCGCCTGATCCGATTTTTCATGCGCTTGATTGCAGTAATGTAAAGTCATAAAGTCATAAAAACTGATGCCCGGCGTTTCAATTTTGTTGTGATAAATATAATGTTGAAAAAGTATCGGCAGTCCCGAAAAGTTGGCAAAGCTATTTCCTGGGAATAGGCTTCCGGTAAACAGATAGACTGCTAGTATTATAGATAGCGTTGCTTTCACAAGCACAAAGTAACGAAAATTGTGATTCCCTACAATGAGTTTTGAGCTAAATGGGAGTAAACGACTGCTGAATAGGGCAAAAAACAATCTTAAACAGGTTAGGAGGTTTTAAGCATCCATTTTAAACACAAATGATCAATTAGTTACAAAAAACAACCGATAAAAATTAAGTACTATTCGGATTTATGATTTTAGTCATTGTTTGATATAAAATGACACGTTATCTTTTTAGCGGTGAAATTTTAGGCATGGCATTTTAAAAAATGGTACTCTTAAAGTTTTATCTTAATATTGCTAAATAAACAATTTCGGGTCTATAATGCAAAGTGCAATTCTGAAATGCACAGACCCAAACCGATAAAGCTCAAAAAAGAAATTTAAAAGTCCCACTAATTTAAAAATTTATCATGCCTAAGTTTCGCTTCTTACAAAAAGGGTTCATCCTATTAATTCCAATTAATTTATGGATTATAGCAACGTTTACTGAAAACACCGTTGCTCAATGTACAACCATTGATCAGAGCCAGTTGAATTATAACGGAGGAATGAGTGCACGAAACCTTCCGGGTTATAGCGAATGGCAAAATTTTACTGCCAATGCAACAGGTACGCTGTGCCAGATCGATGTTGGACTTTTTAATTTTATGTCGGGAACGGGTACATTTAAGATTTTTAACGGTGCGGGTACCGGAGGGTCATTACTGCAGTCACAAACGGTAACAATTTCAGGAACAGGAAATTTTTTCTTCACGTTTTCTGTTGCTGTTCCTGTAGTAGCTGGGTCGGTTTATACTTTCCAGTTGATACCTATTCAAGGAGGTGGCTTACCCGACCCATATGGGGTACAGGTTGAAAGCCCTGGAACTTATGCAGGAGGTGAATTGAATATTGTCGACCCTTCGGGAACATACCCTACGGGATTTGATATGGTTTTCAAAACCTATGTTACTGTTTCAACTAATGTGAATGAATCAGTGGTTTCAATAAATGGAATTAGTATAACACCTAACCCTTTTCAAAATGGTACAAAGTTATCCTTTGATAAAACCTTGAATGATGCAACAATTACACTATTTGATCAAATGGGGCAATCAGTAAAAACCATTTCGCATATTTACGGAAATGAAATTATTTTGTTGAGGGATAATTTACCAAGTGGAATTTATTTTATAAAGTTATCAGATAGGAACAAAAAAATATTTTATAATAAATTTGTGATTATTGATTAATACCACTCTTAGAAATTAACTCCTCCGACTTTTTATGGTGAGTATTTTCATCGAGCAGAAAAATCAAAAACACCGAGTTATTAAACGGGAATGAATAATTCATTTGAAAGATTTTTTTGTTTCTTTGCTTGCCTTTATAAAACGGCTTCATAATGATCACTACCATTGCTGAAATACTGATTGCAATTGTTGCTGTAGAGCATATTTATATTCTTTGGCTGGAAATGTTCGCCTGGGAAACAACGGGAAAGAAAGTTTTTAAAGGCGCTTTGCGCGATGATTTGTTCCATCCTACTCGTGTTTTAGCTGCCAATCAAGGCTTGTATAATGGTTTTTTAGCGGGAGGATTAATTTGGAGTTATTTAATCGAAGACCCTCTATGTAAGAAGAATATTGCTCAGTTTTTATTAAGTTGCGTGGTAATTGACGGAATTTATGTAGGAATTACTGCTTCCCGGAAAATTATTTTAGTT
>JBBQVM010000033.1:0-18425 GCA_038211525.1 Bacteroidia bacterium | reverse complement strand
CGATTATCATTCCCAAGGTAGACCGGGGAAAATAGAAGTAGTACCTACAAAACCTTATAGTTCTCAACGTGATTTATCACTGGCCTATTCTCCCGGAGTAGCTGAGCCCTGTCTTAAAATAAGCGAAAACATTGACGATGTTTATAAATATACTGCCAAAGGAAATCTCGTTGCAGTAATTTCAAATGGAACCGCTGTTTTAGGTTTAGGAAATATAGGCCCCGAAGCATCTAAACCGGTGATGGAAGGTAAAGGCTTGCTATTCAAAATTTTTGCTGATATCGATGTGTTTGACATTGAAATAATGGAATCGGATGTTGATTCATTTGTTAAAACAGTTAAAATGATCTCGCCTACTTTCGGTGGTATTAACCTGGAAGATATAAAGGCACCAGAGTGTTTCGAAATCGAAAAACGCCTCAAAGAGGAACTATCTATTCCTGTGATGCACGACGATCAGCACGGTACTGCAATAATTACCGCCGCCGCACTGATCAATGCGCTCGAAATAGCCAATAAAAATATCGCAGAAATAAAAATTGTTGTTAATGGCGCCGGCGCATCCGCTATTTCGTGCACCAAACTTTTTGTGTCGCTTGGAGCGAAACTTGACAATATTGTAATGATTGACTCTACCGGAGTGATTCGAGTTGATCGTGAAAATCTCGACTCCCAAAAGAAATACTTTGCTACCTCCCGTGATATTCATACGCTAGAAGAAGCAATGAAAGATGCCGACTTTTTTATTGGTTTGTCGAAAGGAAATATTTTAAATGGCGATCACTTACGACTGATGGCTGCTAACCCAATTGTTTTTGCTCTTGCCAATCCCGACCCTGAAATTTCTTACGAAGCAGCACACGATTCACGCAATGATATCATCTTGGCAACAGGCCGCTCCGATTATCCCAATCAGGTAAATAATGTAATTGGGTTCCCCTTTATTTTTAGAGGAGCTCTTGATGTTAGAGCTACTCAAATTAATGAGGAGATGAAATTGGCTGCTGTTCGTGCAATTGCCAATCTCGCCCGACAACCTGTTCCCGAAATAGTTAATCTGGCCTACAATAAAACCAACATCCTTTTCGGGAAAGATTATATCATCCCTAAACCACTGGATCCTAGATTGATTACCATTGTAGCGCCTGCTGTTGCAAAAGCAGCCATGGAATCGGGTGTGGCACGATTGCCGATCACTAACTGGGAGGCTTACGAAGAAGAACTCGCCAAACGACTTGGTAATGATAATAAACTCATTCGCGTAATTACCAATCGCGCCAAACAAAACCCGCAAAGAGTGGTTTTTGCTGAAGCGGATACTTATAAGATTCTAAAGTCGGCGCAAATAGTGAAAGATGAGGGAATTGCCAAACCAATTTTATTGGGTAACAAGGATAAAATAAACCAACTCATTGTAGAGCATAACCTAGATCTTGGTGATATTCCGATTATTGACCCAAGAAATGATTCTGAAAATCTCGATTATTTTGGTGAAATGTTCTTCAAAAAGCGGGCTCGTAACGGCTTTAATTATCATGAGGCCCGTAAAATTATGAAGGAACGGAATTATTATGGTGCCATGATGGTGGAAACCGGTCAGGCCGACGCACTTATTTCGGGTCAGACCCGGAAATACGCCGATATTCTGCGCCCTGCACTTTATATTATTGGTACGCAAGAGGAGGTTTCAAGTGTGGCCGGTATGTATATAATGATCACCAAACGAGGCCCCATATTTTTTGCCGACACTACTATTAATGTAAATCCTACCACTGAGGAACTGGTCGAAATTACTCTGCTTACTGCTAAGGCGGTGCAACAGTTTAATATGAAACCCAGAATAGCGATGGTTTCTTTTTCCAACTTCGGATCTTCCAAAGATCCTCAGGCAAGGAAGGTAAAAAATGCTGTTAAAATATTGCACGATAAGTTCCCCGGCCTTATTGTAGATGGAGAAATGCAAGCTAATTTTGCTTTCAACACACAAATGCTCAAAGACAATTTTCCATTCAGTGAACTGGCTAAAGAGGGAGCTAACACCCTCATTTTCCCGAATCTCGAATCGGGTAATATCGCCTATAAACTTATTCAGGAAATGGGTGCCGCCGAGGCCATTGGACCGATCCTTTTAGGAATGAAAAAACCGGTTCATATCCTTCAGTTGGGAAGTTCGGTGCGGGAAATAGTGAATATGGTTACCATTGCCGTAGTTGATGCACAGGTGAGAAAAATGGCCAATATCTAAGAACTATGTACTCTTATATTTGTGGAAAATTAAGGTCCGTAAGCCCAACAACTGCACTCATCGATAACCAGGGCATTGGTTTTCAGTTGCAGATTTCTCTTCATACCTATTCGGCAATAAAAGAGTTGATAGAGGTGCAGCTTTTTACACACTGTATAATAAAAGTGGAGAGTCAGGCAGTTTCGCAATTCGCAATTTATGGTTTCGCTGATGAAAAGGAGCGGAGTCTTTTTCTTGATCTAATCAGCGTTTCGGGGGTAGGCAACAACACTGCTCAATTAATTCTTTCTTCCTTCGAGCCCGGCGATCTTGTTCAGGTAATCGCATCCGGAAATATTGGTGCATTACAAAAAGTAAAAGGTATTGGTTCCAAATCGGCTCAACGAATTATTATTGATTTAAAAGATAAAATACTCAAAAACGCAGGAGGGTTAATAATTCCTGTTTTTGGAGGCAATACAATTAAAGAGGAATCGTTAAGTGCCTTGGTTACCCTTGGTTTTACAAGGATGAACGCAGATAAAGCAGTTGAAAAGGCATTGAGGGAGCATTCTGAAGGAGCCACTGTAGAAAAAATTATCAAAGCAGCCCTAGGATACTTGGCTTCGTAGTGAAACAGCCTATTATTCAAGATAAACTGTTCGGATTTTTGTGTTATTTTAGCCGCTTGTTAATGGTTTATGGATGTCATTATCCGAAATAATCGGTAAGCGCTTGATAACCAAATGGAATTGTTATGTTTTAGAGATGTGCCGGGCCAACCGGGCATGAACCAAATCGTCATTGTTAATTTGAGTTGAAAGTGATTTTTAAAAGTTTGCTAAAATTTAGTGGTACTGTTGGTATTGCCTTGTCGGTAATCGGACTGGTTACTGCCGGTGCTCCTAAAATTGTTTCCGATTACAGGACCTCATCGCTTGATGAGCACTTGTTGCCTGAAATGCTTCCGGATACCGGAAATAAAGATACTACCAAACTCCATTATCCCTGGCACGATAACCTTACCGATCCTTATTCTAATGCTCCAAACCAAAGTCCCATGTACATGGGCAATCCAAAAAACATTGAAACAGGAGTAGAGTATAATCCTGAAGAAAACCAGTACGATATTAATGAGAAGATGGGTGCTATGTTCTATCGCAATCCATCCTACCTCACCTTTGATGAATTTGTAAGAAGTGAATACAGTAAATCAACAAAAAGTTACTGGAAGGAAATTTCTGAAAACAGTTCTGAGGCTCAGAAAAAAAGTATCATCCCTAAAATTTATATCGGTGGTCAGGCATTCGACCGCATTTTTGGTGGCAATACCATCGACATTCGTCCTCAGGGATCTGCGGAATTAACTTTTGGAGTAAATATTTACCGCAACGATAATCCTTCAATTCCTGTAAAACAAAGAAGGAACGCGACCTTTGATTTTAAGGAAAAAATTCAAATGAATGTGGTGGGTAATATTGGTGAAAAAATGAAACTCACCACTAATTACAACACCGAAGCAAGTTTTGATTTTGAAAACAAAATGAAACTGGAGTACACCGGTTATGAAGATGAGATTATCAAAAAAATAGAAGCAGGAAACGTTTCACTGCCGCTTTCAGGATCACTTATTCAAGGTAGCCAGAGCTTGTTCGGTATTAAGGCGCAGTTACAATTCGGTCGATTAAAAGTAACAACAGTAATTTCTCAGCAAGAGGGTCAGGCTTCTACCATTGATGTTCCTCCCGGTGGTGGACAAATTTCAAAATTCGAAATTCCGGTAGATCAATATGAAGCCAACAAGCACTATTTTCTTGCAAATTATTTCAAAGATAACTACGACAACGCATTAAAAAATCTTCCCATCATCAACTCACCGGTTAACATTTCAAAACTGGAAGTATGGATCACAAATAAAAATAGCAGCACAGAAAACACGCGTGACATTGTTGCGTTTATGGATCTGGGAGAGTACACTATTTTCAGTAACGCACTTATTTCGCAGGGAACCTCTATTTATCCTTCCGATAGTTTATCGAATAACCTGTATCATTTAATGAACACCCAGTATCTTCCTTCGCGGGATGTTAACTCGGTTTCACAAGCATTGGATCCACTAGCAGGACCACCCAATAATTTCGCACCACAACAGGATTATGTTCGATTGGTAGGCGCCAGAAAGTTAAATCAAAACGAATATACCTTTAATCCCAGACTCGGTTACCTGTCATTAAATCAGGCGCTGAATGCTAACGAAGTACTTGCTGTTGCATTCGAATATACAATTGGAAATACAGTTCTTAAAGTGGGTGATCTGACTACGGCAGGTATTAATCCACCACAAGCTTTGTTTGTAAAATTATTGAAAAGTACCAACATCAACCCTAAGTTGCCAACATGGGATTTGATGATGAAAAACGTTTACTCTGTTGGATCGTTCCAGGTTCAAAAAGAGAATTTTAAAATGAACATCATTTACAATGATAATTCTGATGGATTAAAAAAGATAAATTATTTACCCGTTCCTACTTCTGAAGCCAACCTTTCAGGGGTGCCACTTTTACAGGTGATGGGACTTGATCGTTTGGATGGAAGAAATGATCCGTTTGCAGATGGGGTTTTCGATTTTGTAGATGGCTTTACAATTAATGCAAGCACCGGTAGAATTATTTTCCCCGTTAGGGAACCCTTTGGATCCTACCTTCGAAAGCAATTTATTGATAACAATCAGGCCAATCAATATGTGTATGAGCAATTGTACGACTCCACCCGGACTTCCGCACAACAATTACCCGAGTTAAATAAATTTACTTTGATAGGAAGCTACCAGAGTTCGTCAAGTTCTGAAATTTTCCTGAATGCTATTAATATACCGCAGGGATCGGTGCAGGTTACTGCCGGTGGAGTACCACTCACTGAAAATGTTGATTACACTGTTGATTATAATTTGGGTAGAGTAAAAATTATCAATGCAGGTATACTTGCTTCAGCAACGCCAATCAAAATTTCTTTAGAGAGCAATTCGCTGTTCAGCATACAGTCGAAGTCGTTATACGGAGCCCGTTTTGATTACTTGGTAAATAAAGATTTTAATGTTGGAGGAACTCTTCTTTATCTGAATGAAAGACCCATTACGAGGAAAGTAAATATTGGCGATGAACCAATAAGGAATATGATTTGGGGAGTTGATGGAACCTATACTACTAAATCGAGATTCATTACCAGAATGATTGATAAATTACCTTTTATTGATACGAAAGCTGAATCGAATATAACTGTTACAGGCGAGTTTGCAAATCTTATCCCGGGTACATCAAAAGCCATTGGTAAAAATGGAAATGCTTATATCGACGACTTTGAAGGAAGTCAATCAACGATAGATTTAAAAAATCCGGGCACCTGGTATCTTGCATCTGTTCCGCAAGGTCAAAGTCTTTTTCCGGAAGCTGTTTATAACGATTCGCTGGTATCAGGATTTCATCGTGCCCGTTTAGCTTGGTACACTATTGATCCCACGGTTTTTTACAGAAGCAATAGTAGTTTGTTGCCACCCAATATTTCTGCTGCCGATCTTTCAAATAACAATGTGCGTGAAGTTTTGGAAACAGAATTATTTCCTTTTAAACAAAACTCTATCGGTCAGGCTACCAACCTAAATATTTTAAATCTTGCTTATTATCCTGAAGAAAGAGGTCCTTATAATTTTACAGTTACAGGATTAAATGCAAATGGAAAATTAAATAATCCTATCGGTAGCTGGGGCGGAATTATGCGTCGCATTGAAACGTATGATTTTGAAACAGCCAATGTTGAATTTATTCAATTCTGGCTCATGGATCCTTTTAACGAAGATGCTCCTGGTGGCGGTGCTTCCGGATCACTTTACTTTAACCTTGGAGACATTTCTGAAGATATTCTTAAAGATTCGAGGCGTTCATTTGAAAATGGATTGCCTTCACCAACCAACAACGCAACTGTTGATTCTACGAGTTGGGGATTGGTTCCTCAATCGCAATCAATTGTGAACGCATTCGATAACGACCCTGATTCAAGAGCTGCACAAGATGTAGGATTAGATGGCTTGTCGACGAATAACGAAAAAACATTTTTTAAAGAGAAATACCTCGATGCACTTGCTGCAATTTTTAATGCCAATGATCCCGCAGTTACCAATGCACTTACAGATCCAGCGGCTGATGATTTTCAATACTTCAGAGGAAGTGTGCTGGATAATAACAATGCAGATATCCTGACACGTTATAAGCTTTATAATAACACAGAAGGCAATTCAAAAACTACGGAACAATCTCCTGAGCCCTATTCCACATCGGCAACTAACCTACCCGATGGAGAAGACATCAACAGAGATAATACCATGAGCGATTTCGAAAATTATTATCAATATAAAGTTGATATCAATCAGGGTCAAATGGTAGTTGGCTCCAATTATATTGTTGATAAAGTCTCTACCTCCGTTCAGGCTCGTGATAACAGCATCAAAAATATAACATGGTATCAATTTAAAATTCCTGTGAACAGTCCTACCGAAGTGGTTGGTACCGGAGCCGATTTGAAATCGGTGAACTTTATCAGGATGTTCATGAAAGATTTTTCTGATACCTGTATCCTCCGATTTGCAAAACTCGAATTACTTAGGGGTGAGTGGAGAAAGTATGAGTACTCACTTCTTTCAAATGGAGAATATATTCCGGTTGATCCAAGCGTAACTCCTTTTGATGTTACTGTAGTGAATTTGGAAGAAAACGGTGACCGTACTCCTATCCGTTATGTGTTACCTCCCGGAATTGAGCGTGAAATAAATGTAGGATCAACCAACCTGCAACAGTTGAATGAGCAGTCGTTGAGTCTTAAAGTTTGTAACCTTGAAGATGGTGATGCACGCGCTGCTTATAAAAATACACAGTTTGATGTGCGCAATTACAAAAAGGTGAAAATGTATTTGCATGCTGAAGATGGAGGAGTGAGTGATGAATTGCAAGATGGTGAAGTGACTGCATTTATTCGCTTAGGTTCTGATTTTACCGCCAACTATTACGAATACGAAATCCCGCTGAAGGTAACCCGCTTTGGAGCAACCATCAACACTGATATCTGGCCGATTGATAACAATATGGAAATTGATGTGGATCAACTCATCAAAGGAAAATTACAACGAAATAGTGTATACTCAGGAACCAATACAGCTAACAGTGTACCCTATACGTTTAATGATGGAAACCGAAAAATCACCATCGTTGGTAATCCTACTTTGAGTGAAGTGAAAACATTAATGATCGGTATCAGAAATCCCAAAAAGGATAACAACCCCGGTGATAATGGTTCATCAAAGTGTGTAGAACTTTGGGTGAACGAACTTCGCATGAACGACTTCGATAACAACGGTGGTTGGGCAGCCAATGCAAGAGTAACTACTAAACTTGCTGACCTGGGAACTTTGACTCTTTCAGGAGCAAAAAGCACCGATGGATTTGGTAGTTTGGAAAGTAAATTAAATGATCGCCAGAAGGAAAATATCTCCCAATATGATCTCTCAACCTCGCTTGAGTTCGGTAAGTTTTTCCCACAAAAAACAGGCATTTCTTTACCCTTATATTTTGGGTACTCTGAAATTTTCAGTAATCCTCAATATAATCCACTCGACCCCGACGTACCGTTTGATGATGCATTGAATGCATTGCAGGATAAAGAACAACGTGCAGAGTTGAAACGAATCGCACAGGATTATACCAAACGACAAAGTATTAATCTTACCAATATTAAGAAGAACAGAACCGGTGGCGGTAAACCTAAAATATACGATATTGAAAACTTCAACATCTCCTTAGGTTACTCTCAAATTTATCATCGGAATATTAACCTTGAATACGACAATCAAAAAGATTATCTCGCTGCATTAGGATACAATTATCTCACGCAAGCATCTTATTTTACTCCTTTCGGGAAGTCCAAGTTTACGCAGAAGTCGAAATGGGTGAAACCAATTAAGGATCTCAATATTAATTTTGTTCCAACCAGTTTCACCTTCCGTACAGATATTAACAGGCACTATGGTGAAACGCGGGTTAGAGATCTGTCTGAATTTTCATTTCCTCAGCAACCAACTTACAACAAAACATTTATCACTACCAGACAGTATACTTTGGGATATGATATAACCCGTTCAATCAAGTTTGATTTCAATGCAAATAATATTGCAAATATTGATGAACCATATGGCAAGATAGACACTCAGGAGAAAAAGGATTCTGTGAAAAGTAATTTCTGGAATCTTGGAAGAAACATCGATTACCGCCAGGGAGGATCATTGAGCTATAACGTTCCTTTAAATAAATTCCCGGCTACAGATTGGATATCGTTAAATGCTAAATACCTTTTCGATTATCACTGGCAGACAGGACCACTTGCAGTAATTACTCAAACCAATCAATTGGGAATTAATCCTGCAATTGGTAACACCATTCAAAATTCAAATACAAAACAATTGAATAGTACTTTCACAATGACTACCCTTTATAATAAGGTGCCATTGTTTAAAAAGTTACTAGGACCAAAACCGCCTAAGCCGATTGCAAAACCAAAACCTGTTGTTGCCGATACAACAGGAGGAAAAAAACCAATTCCAATTAAGAAAGTAAAAACGTATGGCGATTTCTCGAGATCATTGGCGAAAGTTATTCTTAGTTTAAAAAATATTTCGTTAAACTACAGCGAGACCAATGGAACGCTACTCCCTGGATTTAACAGGACACCTGAATTATTAGGTCAGAATTTTTATACCGATGAAAACGGTCATTCTCAAATGGCTCCCGGATTACCATTTGTTTTTGGTAGTCAGAAAGACATCCGGTACACCGCAGCACAAAACCGATGGCTCACCACTGATAGTACATTTAACACAGCACTCTTACAAACATACACCGAGAATATAACGGGTAGGGCTACCATTGAACCTGCCAATGGACTGCGTATTGAACTTAATTTAAACAGAAACTATGCACGAAGTGTTTCTGAAATTCCAAAGGCAACAATAGGTGGCGATTACGATTCTTTCTCCCGATTGGAGACCGGTAATTTTAGCATGTCGTTTATTTCAATCAACACTGCCTTTGTAAAAGATAGAAAAGATTATAGTTCTTCGGTGTTTGATGATTTTTCTTCTAACCGGCAAATAATTTCTTTGAGATTAGCTCAATTAAATGGACTGTCGAACGGAGTGGATGCGTTTGGTTTTGCTGATGGATATGGCCCCACTTCACAGGAGGTTCTTACCTACTCATTCATTGCGGCCTATAGTGGAAAGTCTGCCAGCAGCATCAAATTAAATGCGTTCCCTTCCATACCAAAAATGAACTGGCGCATTACCTACGACGGATTATCAAAATTAAAATTCGCCAAGAAATTATTTAATAGCGTGAACCTATCGCATGGTTATCGTTCATCGTATGGAATCTCCTCTTTCAATTCCAGTTTATTGTATAAAGAAAATGGAACTGCACGTGATTTGAGTAACAACTTCATCCCTAAAGAAGAGTTCGGACAGGTTACTATAAGCGAACAATTTAGTCCTTTGATAGGGTTGGATTTAAATTTCAAGAACAACAAATTGACTACTCGATTTGAATACAAACGTGATAGAAACATGGCACTTTCGTTTACTGATATTCAGTTGTCAGAAATAAAAGGACAAGAATTTGTATTTGGAGTGGGCTACCGATGGAGGAATTTCAAAATGCCTTTCGGACTCAGTGGAAATAAAAAAGCTGGATCGAGCAATAATGATTTGAATCTCACCGGTGATTTTTCTATTCGAAAAAATAGTACAATTATCAGAAGGTTATTAGAAAACATTGATCAACCTACCGCAGGCTTAACTGTTCTCTCGTACAAACTTGCAGCCGATTATGTCATTAATGAGCGATTCAATATCAGACTCTTCTTCGATAAAACAATTAACAACCCGCTTATTTCAACCTCCTTCCCTACAGCTAATACATCTGCAGGGATCAGCATCCGTTTTACACTTGCGCAATAAATAATTTAACTTGTACCTTTGTGTATCCCTCGGAGATTAACATTCTAAATAAACCACGTTATGAATTTTCCACAAGAATTAAAGTACACCAAGGACCACGAGTGGGTTAAGGTGGAAGGAGACATTGCAACTATTGGAATTACCGATTTTGCTCAGGGCGAATTAGGTGATATTGTTTATGTTGACATCGATACTGTTGGAGAGACTATCGACAAGGAGCAGGTTTTTGGTACCGTTGAAGCGGTGAAAACAGTCTCGGATCTTTTCATGCCCCTATCAGGTGAAATTATTGAATTCAATAAGGCGCTTGAAACACAACCGGAAACTGTTAATACAGATCCTTACGGTGCAGGTTGGATGGTGAAGATAAAGATAGCTGACTCCAGTGAACTGTCAGCGCTTTTATCCTCAGCCGATTACAGCTCATTAGTAAGTGCCTGATCAAAAGGTGTGAGTAATTAGCAATGATTCGATATTATTTGGCGCCACTGTTTTGGGCAGGTATTATTCTGTTTATCAGCAGTATACCTTCAAATGATTTACCGGATTTTTCTTTTTGGACCCTCCTTTCCTTTGATAAATTCGCTCATTTAGCAATGTACAGTGTTTTGTCATTTCAGGTGATTAAGAGCTGTATCAGGCAATACGCAAACAAGAAAATCCGTTACTATGCTGTTCGGGTCACATTTGTTACGTGTACTATTTACGGAGGGATGATTGAACTCTTTCAGGAATATGTGTTATTAGATCGAACTGGAGACTGGATGGACCTGATTGCCAATATAGTAGGTATAATTTTGGGCATCGTATTGTTCAAATTGATTTTTTTTGAATATATTCGCTAAATAATAATTTTATAAAATGGAACTTAAAAAGTCCCCTGAGGCTGATCTTGAAAAGAAAAAAGGCTTGTTTTTACAAATAGGTCTTGTAGTAGCTTTGGCCGTAACCTTGGTCGCTTTTGAATGGAAAAGTTATGACAAAACTAATTATTCACTCGGTGAATTGAAGGTGGAAGATATTCCTGAGGAAATTATTCCAATTACTAAACAGGAAGAAAAACCACCACCACCACCACCACCACCGGTGCAACAGATTGTTGTAGTGAAAGATGATGTGAAAATTGAAAATGAAGCAGAGATTGCTGAGACAGAAGTTACTCAGGAAACGGTAATTGATGTGCAACCTGTGAAAGAAGAAGTAATTGATGAACCTGAAATTTTTCTTATCGTTGAGCAAATGCCCGAATTTCCGGGAGGAGAAGCTAATCTGGTTAAATATCTAGGTGACAATATTAAATACCCAACCGTTGCCCGTGAAAATGGGATCTCCGGAACGGTGTTCGTTACCTTTGTAATAGGACCCGATGGACAGGTGAAAGATTTAAAAGTATTAAGAGGAATTGGTGGTGGTTGCGATGAAGAAGCCTTAAGGGTTGTGAAAGCAATGCCTAAATGGAAAGCAGGAAAGCAACGTGGCAAACCTGTTTCAGTTCAGTATAACCTGCCAATACGATTTACCCTAAAATAGTATTTGTCATATAGAAGTAAAAACCCCGGACATTTTAATGTTCGGGGTTTTTTATGGAATACTATTTTTTATAATGAGTGAGTTTATGTTTTAAATTATGGAAATGTTATTCGTAATGCATCCTAATGAAAACACATTTTAAACTCGCAATTATGAAAACTAACGAACGTCCTCACAAAAGCCTAGAGCGGAACAAAGGAACTTTCTTTCGCCTTGGATTAGTTGTTTCATTACTGATTACATTTTTTGCATTTGAATGGAAGACTCCGGTACCAAGAGAAGAAATTCTTACTACCGATCCCTGGGAAAATATTGCGGAAGAAAGTATGCCTGTCACCTATAGAAAACAAATTACTCCCGAACGTCCCTCTAAACCTATTGACTACAAAAGACAAGCTGTTGTTTCCGATGCTGTAGTTGTGATTCCTGATGATGTACTTCCCACCACGGTTGCACCAATTGATTCGTTGCCGATTGATGATATTATTCCTATAGATTTTCGCAAAGAGATCGACACTACAGAAGTTACTTATGTGTTTCGTGCAGAAATTGATCCTGAATTCCCCGGAGGGTTAGATAAGCTTCAGAAGTATTTTCAAAATAATACTCGTTATCCGGAAACTGCACGACGAAAAGGATTGGCAGGTACGGTGTATGTTACTTTTATTATTGATGAATACGGTAAACCAATTAATTTGGAATGTAAGGGAGGTGCAGATAAAGTATTTTATGATGAAGCAATGAGGGTGGTTAGGGAAATGCCTTTGTGGAAACCTGGACAAATGGGTACAAAAAAAGTAAAAGTGCTGATGACTATGCCTGTTGCGTTTAGATTATTATAGGTGGTTAGATTAGGGAATGAAAGGCGCAGGTATTCTGCGCCTTTTTTATTTGACCTATAAATAATTATTACTAATTTTCACCAAATTAAAAAATAATGCAAAACAATATTGAAGAAATAAATACCAATGGAGTTTACCCGGCCTACGAATTAAGGGCTAAAGACGAAAAAGATTTTTATGAGGATAATCAGAGTCGCTGGGGAAATTTGTTATTTGCTGCAAGAGTTTTTTTGCAGTTTATGAAAGGATTCAGAGCATTGCATTTTTCCGGACCATGCTTTACCGTTTTTGGATCGGCACGATTCAAACCTGATCACGAATACTATCTTAAAGCTGTTGAATTTGGTAAGGCTATAGCCGAAATGGGTGCCACGGTAATGACAGGCGGTGGGCCTGGAATTATGGAAGCAGCGAATAAAGGTGCCTTTGAAAATGGGGGTTATTCTGTTGGATGCAATATATTTTTACCTCACGAACAAGCACAAAATCCATACATGCATAAATGGGTCACTATTAAATATTTCTTTGTCAGGAAGGTGTTGTTATTAAAATACTCCTATGGTTTTGTAGTGATGCCCGGAGGATTTGGAACGATGGATGAACTTTTTGAAACTTCTACATTAATTCAAACAAAAACGATTCGAAATTTTCCTGTTGTGGTTTATGGAAAATCTTATTTTGAACCACTCAGAGTGTTTTTAGAAAAAATGAAAGCGGAGAAAACCATTAATGCAGATGATTTAAAATTGGTTTTGTTTACAGATGATGTTGAAGAAGGAATGGAACATATACGAAAATATCTCAAAGAGAATTTTTATCGTCAGCCTATTAAACCAACAGCTTGGTTGTTTGAAAAAAATAGTTTTTTGAAATTCAAAAATGACTCATTAAAGAATGCAGATAAAAATTAATCTTTCGAAAAATAGTCTGGTGATTGATACACTCCTGTTAATTGTTTTTGAATTTGCATAAGTAAATCGTTTGCAAGCGAACTGGCCCCAAAGCGAAAGTAATCGGGCGAAAGCCACGCTTCACCAAGAGTTTCACGAACCATTACCAGGTAATGTAAGGCCAATTTTGCTGTTGCAATTCCACCGGCGGGTTTCATTCCAATCATTTTACCTTCACGGTAATAAAAATCACGAATTGCTTCCAGCATCACCAGTGTAACGGGCAGAGTAGCGGCGGGTTGAATTTTACCTGTTGATGTTTTGATAAAATCGGCACCCGCATTCATTGCCAGGTCGCTTGCTTTTCGGATGTTATCTAATGTACTTAATTCACCTGTTTCAAGAATTACTTTAAGATGTGCATTTCCACAAGCTTCTTTGATGGCAGCAATTTCATCAAACACATAATTAAATTCACCTGCTAAAAAATGACCGCGTGAAATAACCATGTCAATTTCATCGGCGCCTTCTGCTACTGCATATTTTGTTTCGCGTATTTTAATGTCGCGCGTCGACATCCCACTTGGGAATGCAGTAGCTACGGAGGCGACATGAATTTTTGTTCCTAAGAGTGCTTTCTTTGCAATGGCCACCATATTTGGATAAACACAAACAGCAGCAACGGATGGAATATCCGGTATTGATTCATGTGGACGAATGGCTTTCGCACAAAGTTGTTTCACCTTACCGGGAGTATCTTTCGCATCAAGTGTAGTAAGATCCATCATGCTGATAGCCATTTTTAAGGCAGCCATCTTAGATGAAGTTTTAATACTTCGCTTAGTGAATCTGGAAACGCGTTCCTCAATACCCACCTGATCGATAGATGGCGATTCTGATAATATATTTTTAACAGTTGACATAGAAGACCGCGTATAAAAATAAGAGCACTAAGATAAGTTTATTTTCGATATCCTATATTTGGTTGTTCAAATTTTAGATTTGATTCCAACAATGTTAGCGATTCATTTAGGATGTTTTCCTGAGATTTTGAGCAATAAAAAAGACCGGGAATCAGCCCGATCTTTTTTATTTACACTTATAGTTGGAAAATCTACTGTTTACTCACAACTAGTTTTTTAACCAGATAACCATTCGCAGTTTCAATTCTTAAATGATAAATCCCTGTTGGTTGGTTAGAAATATCAATGGTACTTTTGGCGATAGAAGGGTAGGAGAATTCGTCTCGGTAAATTTGTTTTCCAAGTACATCCGTTAAAAGGAGTGTTACCATAGTTTTAGCCGGCAAGGAATAAGAAATTTCAAAAAAACCATTTGATGGATTGGGAGCGATGGTTACATAGGATTCATCTAATAGCTCATTAATTCCAACAGGAACACAACCAAGTGAAGTTAGTAACTGAGACCGAAAATTAGTTATTGCTGCATTCATACGTGTTGATTGTCCCATGGTAAAAATGTTCATACAGCCATCGTCGGTATAATCCATATAGTTTTCATACATATCAACCATATTTGTTGAATAGGGAGGAGGGAAAGGACTTACTTCTGTGCAGGTATTTGGATTATTAGTTGGACAACCGAACGCCGCATTTGCAGTAGGTGGAGTATCACAAACAAAATCACCTTGTGTAGCACAATTGTTGGCATTTAATCCTACGCAACCATTGTTAAAAGTGTGCTGAAGATTGAACCAATGTCCCAATTCATGTGTGATGGTTCTTCCCAAATGATAAGGTGGGAAAGTCCCCGGACTGCTCGGTCCTCCAACTGAAGAATAAAGTATTACGACATGGTCGTTGCCGGTAGATCCCGGAGGAAGATTAGCATACCCAAGCAAACCACCACCTAAATTACCTACATAAATGTTCAAATATTTGGTATGATCCCATTCGGTGGAAATAGTATTTGGATTATTCGGAAATGCACCGGTATAAGAAACTCTTACAATTCCGTTTGTTGCAACACCCGCAGGAGTTCGTTGTGCGAGACAAAATTGAATCTGGCTATTGGCTGCAACCGAAACAAATTGAGCACGCGTATTTGCTGCATCAACATTTGTGCGTGAATAATCTTGATTTATTACATTTAGCTGTTCAAATATTCGAGCATCCGGTATGTTCTCCGTTGCATTGGTATACAAAATATGAAAAACTACCGGAACAGTAACAAGTAGTCCGGCTTTATAATTTGGATTTTGTTCAATAAACTGATCAACATTTTGATTCATCAATTCTCTTTGAGCTTTTAATTCAGGAAATGCCTGATCAAGTGCTGCCTGATGGTCATCCGTTCCGCAACGTTGAATTTGAGCTTGGCCTTTAATCACTGAAAGAACAGTGAAAAGAATGAGTAGAATACGAGTTTTCATGACGGTGTATTTTTATTTTGCTAACCAAAACTAATTAAAAATGGCGAAAGAACAAATTTTTACTAATTTTCATAACTTTGATTTTCGAAATCCTATTTAATCGTACTCCCCACTTCATGAAAATTAAGATTCTATTTTTTGCTTCCTTAGTTGAAATTTCACAATTGAAAGAGCTTGAAATAGAGGATTGTACGTCCTTATCTGCATTGAAATCTGTTTTGGCTTCCAGGTATCCGGAAATCGATAAAACTACCTATTCAATAGCTGTAAATCAGGAAATTAATCCTCCATCAACAATGCTCAAAGATGGTGATGTAGTTGCTTTGTTACCCCCTTTTTCGGGCGGTTGATTGATTGGATAAACCTAATTTGCATGTGTTGCTAAGCTATTATCTTATTGAATTCACTACTTTTGAAATATGTCAGCAGCCGTTACATTAAAAGATTCTTTTGGTCGTGTTCACGATTATCTACGCATCAGTTTCACCGACCGATGTAATTTTCGCTGTCTGTATTGCTTACCCGAACCGGAGTTCAAAGGTGGATGTGCTTCACATGCAACCGATCAGATGAGTGCCGACGAGATCATCGGAATTGCTTCTGAATTTGTGCATCAAGGAATAAAAAAAATTAGAATCACAGGTGGTGAACCGTTAGTGAGAAAAGATGCAGGTTTGATTATTGAAAAACTGGGCGAGTTGCCGGTTAAATTAGTGATCACCACCAATGGTGCTCGCATTCACACCTTCATTGAAAATTTTAAACGTGCAGGAATTAGTTCTGTGAATGTAAGTTTAGATACACTTAATAAATCCAATTTCGCTCGTTTAACCGGTCGTGATGAATATGAACAGGTAAAATCAAACATAGAACTGTTACTTGAAAATAATTTTCATGTTAAAGTAAATATGGTAGTCATGAACGGTTACAACGAAACCGAAATTCTTGATTTTGTAGAATGGACACGACTAACACCCGTGCATGTACGTTTTATTGAATTTATGCCCTTCCCGGGAAACCATTGGAATCCGGTAAAGCTAACTACCTACGAAGAAATTCTTCATGCAATTCATGCTCGTTTTCCTGAAACCGAAAAAATGGAGGATCATCCCAATGATACCACCAAAAAATACAAAGTTAAAGGGCATCAGGGCACCTTTGCTGTGATAAGTACCATGAGTGAACCTTTTTGCAGTGGATGTAATCGATTGCGTTTAACAGCTGATGGCAAATTGCGTAACTGCCTTTTTTCAAAAACAGAAACCGATCTGCTTACCGCTTTCCGTGCAAAGCAAAACATAGTTCCATTGGTAAAAAATTGTCTCATCTCTAAACATTTTAAACTCGGAGGAAATTCTGGAGCCGAATGGGGAATTAAAGAAACGGAATCAAACAACCGTTCGATGATGGGTATTGGTGGTTGAAATAAAATTATTTTATTTCAAAAAAGTTGCTTAACAAAGTGTAAAAATATGTCTCCGAAAAATAATTTTATTGCTGTTGAAAAGGCACTTCAATTAATTATTAAAACGGTTAAACCCGGAAGCAGTAATTCCAGAGTATTGGCAAATGCATCAGGACAAGTGACATCGGAAAATATTTTATCGCCCTACAATTCACCCCCATTTAGTAATTCTGCAATGGACGGCTATGCTTTTCGGTTTGCTGATATAAACTCATCTTTGAAAGTGGTTGGCGAGTCTGCTGCAGGAAAATCGTATTCAAAAACAATTAAGAGAGGCGAAGCAATCCGGATTTTTACCGGAGCAGAAATACCGACAGGTGCTGATACAGTGGTAATGAAGGAAAAAGTGACTGTTGAAAATAACGATTTAATTATTAATGACGTTTCCATCCTCAAAGGAGCTAACATCCGTAAAGAGGGATCGCAAATAAAGAAAGGAAAAATTGCAGTTAAAAAGGGGGTTGTTGTTAATCCCGGTGTGTCAGGTTTTTTAGCTTCATTAGGTGTTGAAAAAATTAAAGTTCAGCAATTGCCTTCAGTAACACTGCTAATAACCGGCGACGAATTAATTGCTCCCGGCAAAAAACTTAAGCAAGGACAAATTTATGAATCTAACAGTCTCACACTTGTGGAGGCATTAAAGCAGCAGCAAATCAGCGACATAAAAATTGTTCACGTTAAAGACAACTTTTCTGATACCAAACGGGCCTATTTGAAAGCGATTAAAAATTCTGATTTCGTCTTTTTTACCGGAGGAATTTCCGTAGGCGATTACGATTTTGTTGGAAGTGTGCTTGCAAAAACAAATACACAATGTATATTTTATAAAGTAAAACAGAAGCCTGGGAAGCCCTTATATTTCGGTGTGAAAAATAAGAGTTATGTATTCGGTTTACCGGGGAATCCTGCCTCAGTACTTACCTGTTTTTATGAATTTGTTATTCCTGCTTTGCGGAAGTTTCAAAATCATCCTCAAGTATATTTATCCGAAATTGATTTACCGTTAACAGTTTCCGTAAAGAAAAAAAG
>JBBQVM010000032.1:0-18559 GCA_038211525.1 Bacteroidia bacterium | reverse complement strand
GCCACTGTGGGCATCCTGTTTAATCCTATTTACACTTGCGTGGATAGGTCAGTTTTGGGGACACAAGATCGAAGGCAAAAAGCCCTCTTTCCTGAAAGATATTCAGTTTTTGCTCATAGGACCCTTGTGGCTCCTGAGTTTTATCTATAAAAAAATGGGCATCCCTTTTACAGGAAGTACAGATCAATAACTGTGAGTTGTTTTCTTTGAAGAAAGTCCAAACTGATTACCGTAGGTTTTTAGTGAATCCTGAAGCAATTGACGTGCATTGTGAATTCGAATTTTAACCGTTCCTAATGGTAAGGAGAGATTTTGAGCTATTTCCTCATATTTATAGCCTTCAAAACTCATCATAAATGGCTTTTTCAGTTTTACATTCAATTTGTCGATAGCATTTTGAATATCCTTCATTGCCAAAGCTGATTCAGCACCATTATTACCCGAATTACGCATTGAATTGATGTAATACTGATTTTCCGTGTCATCCGTGAAAATGTTACTATTCACCATTCTTCTGTAATTGTTAATGAAGATGTTTTTCATAATGGTGTATAACCAACCTTTCAAATTGGTTCCTTCTGAAAATTTGTCTTTGTTGCGAAATGCTTTCAACATAGTTTCTTGTACTAGGTCGTTGGCATCTTCACCATCTTTTGCAAGTTTCATGGCGTATCCACGTAATGGTTTGTACTGGCTTTGTACTGCGTGATTAAATTCAATTTGTGTCATAGCTTTATAATTTAGACTGCAAAGATAGTTGTGTTTTCTTTAAAAACAAGTGTTTTGTTTAATTAAAGTTATAAACAATTAAACAAAAAATGATAATTGACCTATTTTAAGGCATTATTGTATAATAAATAGAACAAAAGATTTAACAAAACTGGTTTTTATTGGTTTTAAGAGAAGTAAACAGTTCACTCTTAAACGACTTAAAACATGAATAACAAACTGAAACTAATTGAAGATCAAATGTTAAACGATTTAATTGGTGATGAACATATCGCCACTTCAGCTGAAACACCTTTAAGAAAGGATGCTTTCAGATTAAACGATCAGGAAAAGATGGATCAAATCGCGGCCTCTTTCCGACAAATAATGCAAACGCTGGGACTCGATTTAAACGACGATAGTTTGCGAGGAACTCCGGCGCGGGTTGCAAGAATGTATGTAAAGGAGATTTTTTCAGGTTTAAACCCAGCCAATAAGCCGGAGGTAACCATGTTTGAAAACAAATACAATTTTGGGAAAATGTTGATTGAGAAAAACATTACTCTTTTCAGCAATTGCGAACATCACTTTGTTCCTTTTTATGGAAAGGTTCATTTAGCCTATTTCTCCTCTGGCAAAGTGATCGGTTTATCAAAGCTAAATCGAATTGTGCAGTATTATGCCTCACGACCACAAGTACAAGAGCGTTTAACAGTTCAAATACTGAACGATCTTCGAGAAGCACTACAAACGGAAGATGTAGCCGTAGTAATTGATGCCGTTCACCATTGTGTTTGTTCGAGAGGGGTAAAGGATGTGAACAGTTCAACCATCACCACTGAATATTCCGGAAAGTTTATTAATGAAAATACCCGGATGGAATTTTTACGAATGATTAATTGATATTGCGCTTCAACGTAAGTTAAGTAATTACCCATCTCAATATTTACATTTAAAATTAAGTCCATTTTTTATCAGTCCTATCTGTGTTCGCTTTTCGCGTTTAAAAACAGCGCTCGGATAGGACTGAATTGACGATTTCCGACTGATTTTTCCTATTAAAAAAATCGAATTTACATCTTTTTTTTGCCGCTATCAAAAATAATTATATTGATAATCAATAATATATAAAATAAATAGTACTATGTATTGCATGGTACTATAAAAATATTATATATTTGCAGAACAAAATAATCAAAACAAAATCTGGGGTGATTATTCAATGTAAATAATTCAATAAACGCTAACATCTAAAACAAAACAACGTGGGTAATCTCGAAAATACACAGGCCCAAATGCGGAAAGGCGTTTTAGAGTTTTGCATTCTAAGCATCATATCTCAAGGTGAAATTTATCCTTCCGATATAATAGTAAAGATGAAAGAAGCAAAGCTAATTGTGGTGGAAGGTACCTTGTATCCTCTGTTAACACGATTAAAAAACGCCGGTCTCTTGGCTTACACATGGGTGGAATCGAACTCCGGTCCACCCCGCAAGTATTACAAATTAACTCCTGTTGGGGAGGAACTACTTAAAGAGCTCCGAATTACCTGGGACGAACTTTTAGCAGCAGTAAATAAAACCACCAATCAAAACACATCACTATGAACAAGACATTATCCGTAAATATTGGAGGAATAGTTTTTCACATCGAAGAACATGCCTACGACAGGTTAAGCAAATACCTGGAAGCCATTAAAGGATATTTTACCGCATCCGAAGGAAGGGATGAGATCATTCAAGACATTGAAGGACGTATTGCTGAAATGTTCCAGGAACGTGTGAGCAACGGCAAACAAGTTATTCTTGAGAATGATGTAGAAGAAGTGATGAATGTGATGGGTCGCCCGGAACAATTCGCATCTCAGAACGATGATGAAGTTCCTCCTGCTCAACAATATTCAACAAGCAATGAGCGCAAATCTTACCGTCGACTTTATCGCGATCCTGAAGACCGTGTTGTTGGTGGTGTTTGTTCGGGCATCAGTCATTACCTAGGTATTGATCCTTTATATCTGAGATTGATATTCGGAGTTTCCTTCTTCATTTTTGGTTCCGGATTTCTATTGTATTTAATCCTTATGGTGATTATGCCTAAAGCAATTACCACTGCCGAAAAATTGGAGATGAAAGGGGAGCCGGTAAACATTTCAAATATTAGCAGATCGGTGACCAATGAATTTCCCGATAAACACGAGGGCGCTTTTGCACGATTCTTTGATGCACTAGGCCAACTTTTAACCGGCGGATTCAGCTTACTTGGAAAAATAATTGCCGGTTTCTTCGTAGTCATCGGAATATTTATTCTGATTGGTTTTTTACTTGCCTTCCTGGCATTGTTAGGTGTTGGCGGTATTTCAATTCCTTTCATGATTACTGATTTATTCATGAGTCACTGGCAACAAACTATGGTGATGGTAGGCGCCTTCTTTGTGATTGGTATTCCATTACTCTTAATAATTTTCAAGGCGATTAAAGTGCTCTTCAAAATTAAAATGGATAGTAAATTCATCAACTGGACCGCGCTGGCATTATGGATTGTAGGTTTGGTGTTATCAATTGTAGTGATTAGTTCGATAGGAAGTGAATTCAGAAGCAGAGATACTCAACGGATAGCTATTCCCATTGCACAACCAACCAGTGATACTTTATCACTTGAAATTATCAATTCCCGTGAACAAAATGATGATTGGTACTTTACAAAGAATAGTAGGGTAACTGATGCATTTGATATTGCCTCTTTCATTGACTCGGTAAGGATTGAGAGTGTTTCGCTCGATATTGTTAAAGGAGAAGGTCCTGATTTTGAGCTTTCGCAGATGACTACCTCACGTGGTCTCAATCGTCGTGATGCATTGGATAATGCCAGAAAAGTCGAATACAACATTATTCAAGAAAATAATAAAGTGTAATTCGATGAAACGTTCTTCCTGCCAAAGGGAATAAAATACAGAAACCAGAAAGTACAGTTGGTGCTTAAGATGCCGGTTGGTAAAAGTGTTTATCTCTCTGAGGACATGGATAAAATCATTTACGATATCCGCAATGTTACCAATACTTATGATGGTGATATGGTAGGTAAAACCTGGACCATGACCAGCGAAGGATTGGAATGTATCAATTGTAATATTCCCGGTTCACGTTTGAAAAATAGGAGTAAAGACGTTCATATCAGAATCAATGGCAATGGTGTGAGAGTTGATGGTGTTGATGATAGCGAGGACAGCTCTTTGAACATTGATGGTAAAGATGTGGATATTAAAATAAATGAGAATGGGGTCCAGATAGATTCCAAGAAAAAATAAAAGGATTTTCTGTTTTATAGGTTTAGGTGAGATGGCCGCCCCTTTCAAATGGGGCGGCTTTTTTTATGGCACTTGAAATTTTTATTTGAATGAATTCAAGATTTTCATATCATTGTAGGAAAGAAGCTCGGAATTCATGAAGAAGCAGGTTAAAAAGAACATCGCAGGTGTTCCGGGAGGCACCCAAAAATCAGTAAAAGTTGCCAAATCGGGTCTTTCTTCCTGGGTTTTCCTTGGCGGGATAGTTTTGCTGGCTCTGGGTTTGTATGCCAACGGTTTGCACAATGATATTCTTACCTTCGATGATAACGAATACTTCCAGAATTACCCTGAAATCACGCACTTTTCATGGAAATCGGTGCAGCAGTATTTTTCCGGTTACTATGTAATCATGTATCAGCCAATTCCGGTATTTGCCTTTGCACTGAATTACCATTTCACGGGTTTGGATACTTTTCCGATGCATGCGTTCAATCTCTTTTTTCATGTGTTTTGTATTGTGCTGGTTTATATATGGATGCAACAACTCACAAAAAATAAGATGGTTGCTTTGATTGTTTCGCTGCTATTTGCTATTCATCCCATGAACGTAGAAGCGGTTACCTGGATCTCGGCGAGGAGCAGTAGCATGTACACGGCCTTCTATTTGTTATCGTTAATATTTTATACCCGATATTTAAGTTCCGGTTTTAAAAAACAGCTGGTACTTTCCGGACTCATGTTCCTCATTTCGCTCTTTTGTAAGGCTCAGGCAGTCACGTTACCTGTGGTATTAATTTTGCTCGATTTTTATTATCATCGCAAACTCTTATCCCGTAAGGTAATTTTAGAAAAAATACCATTTTTTATTCTAAGTATTATTTTTGGTTTGGTTACCGTTCTGAATGAAGGAACCATTCACAACCTTACCAATGGGATGATGATTTCTTATAATCCACTTGATATGTTTTTTATGGTGTGTTATACTTTTTCATTCTACTTGGTGAAGCTGATAGCGCCTTTCCAACTTTGTGCAATTTATGTTTACCCTCCTAAAAATGGAATATGGCTCCCTTGGGAATATTATGCATCTTTTTTATTAATGAGTGTTGCTGCGGTTGCTTTATGGAAAAACAGACAGAACAGGATTGTTTTATTTGGAGCCGGGTTTTTCTTAATCACTATAGCTATCAATGTCCAAATTATTCCGTCCCGTTTATTCATTGTCACCGACCGCTACGCATACATGCCTTACCTGGGACTCTTTTTGATTCCGGTGATGTTGCTTTCAAAACTGAAAACAGAAAACATCATTCGATATAATAAAATTGCACCCATGGCCATTGGAGCACTCTTGGTTTTTACCATAGTGGGTGTTTTTGCAGTTCCAGCTAGGAATAAAGTCTGGAGCACCGACATCACCTTTCTAACTGATGTGATCAAAAAAAACCCTCCGGTAGGGTATATTTACAGAGCTTATGGAAATAGGGGATTCGCTTATAAATTAGCAGGCAGAAATCAGGAAGCCCTCGATGATTTTACTGCTGCCATCAAACTGGATTCAACCGATAGTCGTAGTTTTCTCAATCGTGGCTTGGTTTACGCCGCTCTGCAAAATAATCAGGCAGCATTGTATGATTTGAATAAAGCGGAAGCATTAAATCCCAATCAGCCGCTCATTTATAATGCAAGGTCACAGATAAAGTTTTTACTTAAAGACATTGATGGAGCTGAGTCGGACAGCAAAAAAGTATTAGAATTAAATCCTGCTAATACCGATGCACTAAATACCCTCGCCAATATCGCATTCAACAAGAAAGATTATACCTCCTGCGAAAACTATCTTACTAAGGCAATCACCATTCAACCCGAATTTGCGTTGGGCTACAAAAATAGGGGACTTCTTTATCTGCAACTTAACCGACCTGCTGATGCCTGCTCAGATTTCGTCCAAGCCGCTAATCTTGGCAACCAGGAAGCAAAACAGTTAAAAGGGCAGTATTGTAATTAAGAAAGAAAGTAGATAATTGACTAATTGAATAATCGGATTGGTCATTTTTTACTGCTGCGACTTCATGTTTTGTAAGCTTTCCCTCAACGAGAATGCCACTTAACGAGATAGTAGCCTTATTTCCCTAAATGAGACTTTTTTGGCGTTTAAAATTTGTCAAAATTTGCAACCAATTGGTAATTAAATCGAAACACTAAAATGATAGCATTGCAATCATTTTGCCTTTAAAAATATGAATATTGTTGAAAAGTTTTTTTCAGGGGTATTGAAAAATGATTGGAAAGTTGTCATCTTTGTACCCGTCGATGGAAATAGATTTTAAAGCTTTTCACAAACAACGAAGAATTCGATTTTCTAAGACACAAAATCAATAAAATCATCACTTAATCATTAATAATTTTTTACATTATGTCAACAACTGAAACAGCAAACAAGGAAAAACTGAAAGTACTTCAGTTAGCCATCGACAAGCTCGAAAAATCTTACGGTAAAGGAACTATCATGCGCATGGGGGATTCCCCCGTTGAGGACATGGAGGTGATTTCCACCGGTTCCATTTCATTAGATATTGCTTTGGGTATTGGCGGATTACCGAAGGGTCGCGTGATCGAAATTTACGGACCGGAATCATCCGGTAAAACCACTCTTGCCATTCATGCTATTGCTCAGGCTCAGAAAAACGGTGGTATAGCTGCTTTTATTGATGCGGAACACGCCTTCGATCGCTATTATGCCCAAAAGTTGGGTGTTGACATTGAGAACCTGCTTATTTCACAACCTGACAATGGGGAGCAAGCACTTGAAATTGCTGAAAACCTGATCCGTTCCGGAGCTATTGATATTATTGTAATTGACTCGGTGGCCGCCTTAACTCCTAAATCTGAAATTGAAGGCGAAATGGGCGATTCTAAAATGGGTCTTCAGGCCCGTTTGATGTCGCAAGCCCTTCGTAAACTTACTGCAACAATCAGCAGAACAGGATGTTGCTGTATATTTATTAATCAATTAAGGGAAAAAATTGGTGTCATGTTCGGTAACCCCGAAACAACTACCGGTGGAAATGCCCTCAAATTTTATGCTTCGGTAAGGTTGGATATTCGCCGAATCGGACAAATTAAAGACGGAGATGTAATAATCGGTAACCGTACTCGTGTTAAAATCGTTAAAAATAAGGTAGCACCTCCTTTCCGGACTGCTGAGTTTGATATCCTTTACGGAGAGGGAATCTCACATACCGGTGAAATCGTTGATTTGGGTGTTGAGAACAATGTGATCAAGAAAAGTGGATCATGGTTTAGTTATGGTGATACCAAGCTCGGTCAGGGCCGCGAATCGGTTCGTCAACTGTTTCAGGATAACCCTGAACTAGCTGAGGAAATTGAAGAAAAAATACGGATTGCAAAAAATCCTCCTGCTGCGGCAGAATAATTTACTGAAGATACATCATGATGAGCTGATAGCCGGGGAATGCACGCCCCGGCTTTCGCTTTTTTATTAACTTCGCTACCTGAATTTAATCACCATCCTGCTATGAGAATTCTTCGTTATTTAATCTTCGCCGCAACTCTACTTTTTGGAAGTTGTGGAAATGATATAAAGCAACCGGAAACAATTAAGGCCACAACTGATACAACATCTACCGGTCGAAAATTGGCGGAGCTGAGTGATAAGATAACTCAAAATCCAAAAGATGCATCGCTGCTACATGAAAGAGCTCGGTTGTTAATAGATGAGAAGAAGTTTGAAGATGCGTTAACCGATATGCAAAAAGTGTTGTTGATTGACAGCACCAAATCGGAATACTTTCTCACTATGGCCGATCTTTCCATGGCAGCCAACAGAACCTTTAATGCTAAAGAATTTTTAGAAAAAGCAATCGCACTTGATCCTGATAATACCGATGCCATAATGCGCCTCGCTGAATTGAATTTAATTGTTAAACAATACGGACAATCAGTTACATTGCTTACTAAGGTTTTGGATAAGGATAAATCCAATACCAATGCCTGGTTGATGCGAGGAATTAATTATAAGGAAAATGGTGATACCAATCGTGCTATAAATGATTTTCGTTCAGCCATTGAGGCCGATCCACAATTTTACAGTGCCTATATGCAGTTGGGTATCATTTTTCAGTTACGAAATGATCCGATAGCTGAAGGCTATTTTACCAATGCCATAAAAATAAAACCTAATTCCGAAGAAGCACTCTATGGTAGAGGTTTGTATTACCAGGAACAAAATCAATTGAACAAGGCGATTGAGGACTATACTGCTATTATTAAATTGAATCCTAACAACAGAAATGCCTTTTTTAACCTCGGTTATATTCATCACATTTACCTAAAAGTTTACCCCGAAGCAGTCAAGTATTATTCGAAGGCTATTATGGCCGACCCCCAATATGTGGAGGCCTATTACAACCGCGGACTTTGTTATGAATTTATGGGAAACTTGCAGGATGCAAAACTTGATTATAAAACTGCCCTCAATTTAAGGCCGGTTTACGAAGCTGCCCAAGAGGGTTTGAAAAGAGTTAGCAGGTAATTATAAGAGTTGGATCCTAGTGATGTGCTAAAGGGTAGGGTAGTTAGTAGGATTTTTATTTCTTTTTTCCTAAGGAGATGTTGTAAATAGGCATTGCGAATAGGGTGGTGAGGATGGCAATCAGCACCAGTATCGAATAAAGATCATGGGAAATTACTGCGTAGGACAAACCGATGTTTGCAACAATAAGTTCCATTAGTCCTCTTGAATTGGTAAGTCCGCCAATTGCCGATGACTCTCTCCAGCTATACCCTGTAAATCTCATGGCAACGGTACTGGATCCATATTTACTCAGAAATGCAAATCCAACTATGCATAGGGTAGGGACCAGGTTGGTAATATTTCCTAATACAAGCAAGTTGGCATTTAATCCTGAAAAAGTGAAAAATAACGGCAGTAAAATAACTACTGTTATATCTTTAAGCTTAGACTCCAGTCCTTTTGAAAATACAGCATCCCTTGGTACTGCCAATCCTAAAATGAATCCGCCAAAAACAGAATAGAGTCCCAACTTATCAGTAATTAGCGCTGCAGCCAGAAGAGACATAATGATGATACCAAAATCCATCTGACTCAAGAAGCCCTGTTTTTGTGATCTTTTCCCAATTATTTTGAGCAGGGGTTTCGCTACAAAAAATATAATTACGATAAACAATATCCCACCACCAAAAGTGATATAGCCTTCTTCTACTCCTTTTTTTGCTGCTGAAGCCGTAACGAAAGAGAGTAGTATCCATGATATTACATCTTGAATACTAGCCGAAATTAAGGTAAGAATTCCTATAGGAGTATTCAGAATATTTTTTTCATGTAAAATTCTTGCCAACATTGGAAATGCTGTAATGGCAAATGCTGTTCCCATGAAAATAGAAAATGAACTAAAGGAAATTCCCGGCATGGCAAAAACGTCAAAATACCAACCGGCAGCAATACCTCCAAAAATAAATGGAAAAATAACTGCTACGGCAGATAGCAATGCAGAACGTTTTACTACTTGTTTGGTGAAGTTATTGAAATTAATTTCGGCACCCACCAGAAACATGTAAAAAGATAATCCGAGATTACTTAATACAAACAAATAGGGCATAGTTGATTTTCCGAAGAGCGCCTCACTTGTTTCCGGAAAAAAATAACCAAAACAGGTAGGCCCTAAAATAACTCCTGAAATCATTTCTCCTACCACCTTGGGTTGTCCCATGTACTGAAATAATCTTCCACAACAATGTGAAACAATTAAGATAAAAACTACCGCAGAAATAACTGTTTCGAATAGCTCTATATTATTCATAAATGGTACTGTTCAGGTTCGACAAAAATCAGAAAAATATTTTTTCCAAATTGATTTGTAATTTTTTTCAAATGAAAAATAAAATTTTAAATTTTAACAAATTTAATCATTCTTGAATTGCCATTATTTATAACGCGTAGCAAGTAAATCCCGGATTTCAAGTCTTTTAATGAAATTTCAATTTTAACATTATTATTTTGAATGAATTTCACCATATTTCCATGTATATCAAAAATTTTAATTTCTCCATTATCTGAAGCTTTACTCAATTCCAGATGTACTATTTCATGAACAGGATTCGGCCATAAATTTAGATTTGATTTTAAGGATTGTTCCTGCAATGAAGTTATGGTTATTGGTAACATATCTCTTTCATATAGCCCTTTGCCGTGAGTAGCTAAACGTAATTTCCGGTTCACGGGTGAAATGGAAATATCCATCACAAGCGCACCATCAATTAGTCCATCATTAAAGACCTGCCAGTTTTGGCCGCCATCAATTGAAACATATACGCCAAGATCGTTACCCAAATAAATAATGGCGGTATTAATAGGGTCAAAAGTAATTGTGTTGGTAGGAACATCCGGCAACCCATTTCCAAAGGCACTCCAGGAATTTCCTCCATTGGTGGAGCGGAAAACGTGCGGAGTCCCAAAGCCTGAAACTGCTACAAAAACAGTGGTGTTATTACCGGGTTCGATAGCTATGTCCATGATATAACGGTTAGGGATACCTGCTGTTACATTGGTCCATGAAGTTCCACCATTGCTGGTTTTAAATAAGCCTACCTGTGGTACAATTACAGGTGCTGTGGCGGCAAAAACAAGGTTGGGATCAGTGTCGGAAACTTCGAGAACCAGCACTGCGTTTCCATCTAAAGGTGAATTCCCATTGGTGGAGGTCCAGCTTTGACCTGCATTTATTGTTTTATAAACTAGATCACTGCCTGCATACAACACATTAGGATTGGATGGTGCCAGCACAAATGGACCGGCAAAATTGGTGACCGATCCGGCAGGGGTGTTCAGTCCGTTGAAATTTTGTCCCTTATCAATTGATTTTTCAATATTCAAATATTGAGATGATCCATAAACAATCTGATCATTTAACGGATTAATTGCTGTTGATAAACCATCACCGCCAATCACTCTGCGCCAACCTGCATTTCCTTCGTATACTGCAGTTGCATTATCCTGTAGTCCGCCGATTCCAAACAATGAATCAGTTGATGAACAGGAAAAGTTCGCATAAAATTGTTGACAATGATAACCGCCGTTACAACCTTCGAAATTTTCTCCACCATCAACCGAACGAAAAACTCCGCCATCAGTTGCCAGGTAAATCAAGTTACTATTGAATGGACTGTAATACATTCGGTGAATATCTGCATGCACATAATCGGGAGAACCCTCTGAGCCACCTACTGTTGTGGCATTAAAATCCCAATTGTACCAATACGACTTCTGCGAAAGCGTGGCACCCCCATCTATAGATTTCCAGGTATTAATACCCGATGTTAAAACAATATTAGGATCACCGGGATTCACAATCACATCATGAGCATACCACCCCTGATAAGTTTGATAATCCGTGGGGTTGGCCTGAAACCAAGTGACTCCACCATTATCACTTCGATACAAACCAAAACCCATCAATTGATCGGCAATGCTGGCGTACATTACAGAATTATTTGACAAACAAATGTCGAGCATTGCTTTACCACTGTAGGTAGCAGGCAAGCCACTGGTTATTTTAGTAAAAGTAGTACCTCCATTAGAAGAAACATAAATTCCTTCGTTAACAGAAAATGAATTTCCGGCTGCAATAAAAATTTTGCTGGTATCACCTGGCATCATCAGCAGGTCAGTGGCCATTCGGGAGGTTTGAACCAGTTGCCACGACTGACCACTGTTCAGGGAACGAAACGTACCTTCAGTAGTAGCCGCGAAAAGGGTGGAAGGATTCAGTGGATTCATGATAATATCCTGCACACCTTTCAACTCATCGTACTGCCAGTCGAGGCTCTTTGACCAACTTATTCCGCCATCGATAGATTTAAGAATTCCGATCCCGTAGGAGCCTCGGGTGGTTCGAACAGCGAAACCGGTTCCGGCCTGTTGATCATTATAAACCTCGCCGGTACCGATGTAAATTTCATTGGTATCCAGCGGATTAATAGCAATTGCAGCAACTCCAATAATCGGAAATCCGGTTTCAACCTGCTGCCATGCAGTAGCTCCAAGGCCACCTGAATAACTTTTCCATAACCCACCGGAGGCTGATCCTGCCAGCAGTGTATTGGGATTTACAGGATTGATTGCAATAGCCAATGTTCTGCCTCCAAAATTCATCGGCCCCAGAGCCGCCCAGCTACCCTGAAACATGGAAGTGCGTTGCGATTGTTGTTTCATCTGTTGAAAACCTTCTGAAATCGGTCGCATATTAATGTTGTTACCGGGAAAACTCCTTTGCGCGTTCCAGGAGGAAAGCGCCATTCCTGCCGAAAGAGACTTGGGTTGCTTTCGTTTATGATATTCTCCCTCTTTTATCAATAGTCCTGACGACATCAAATAAATGAAAATGAAAGAGATAGATGCAATAACCAGTGATTTCATAAGAGATAAGTTGGAGTACTAAGTTACAGTTTACTTATTAACAATTAACATTTTTTTGTTGAAAAATAGGAGAATAAATGACTTACTTAATTGGGTATCTGACTACATTTATAAGTTCAGGTTCTACCTAGAATGATTAACTTTGCAAATTAGGGATTAAATTGCGTGTTGGAATTGGAATTATGAAAGTTACGTATTACGGCCATTCTTGTTTTGCTGTTGAAACAGGAGGTAAGCATCTGTTATTTGACCCATTTATAACCCCAAATAATTTGGCGAATGGGATTGATATAACTAAAATTCCGGCCGATTTTATTTTAATTTCGCATGGTCATGATGATCATATTGCGGATGCAGTTAGTATTGCAAAACGAACTAATGCGAAAGTGGTTAGTAATTTCGAAATAATAAATTGGGCCCAAGCTCAGGGAATTTCGAATACACATCCAATGAATATTGGAGGACACTGGTTTTTTGATTTTGGGAAAGTGAAGTGTGTAAACGCAGTTCACTCCAGTTCGTTACCTGATGGTTCCTATGGTGGTAATGCGATGGGATTTCTGATAGAAACTGATGAAGCTAATTTTTATTATTCAGGTGATACGGCACTTACCTATGACATGAAGTTGATTGGTGATTATAAAAATATGGATTTTGCATTGTTACCGATAGGAAATAATTTCACTATGGGAATTGACAATGCAATTATTGCTGCTGAATTTATAAGATGTGATAAAATTATTGGATTGCACTATGATACTTTTAGCTATATAAAAATTGATCATGAAGAAGCAAAGGAAAAATTTTCCCGTGCTGGAAAAGAATTACATTTAATGCCCATTGGCGACACAATAGAAATTTAAAATATTAAACTTAGCATGAGTAAAATGGTAAAAAATAATCTAAAAACAATTGCATTAATTCTATCTGTAGTGGCAGTGTCACTGCTTGGTTCTTGCAAAAAATCGAGCTATAATCAACTCTCTGATGAAGAAATGAAGTGGCTCGTTTTTAAAAATTATGAGCATCTTAACTTTACGGATGGTGGTTCAAATCAGTTGAACTATGTGGTGACACTTCGATTGAAATCTTATCAGAAGGATGGTAATAATTACAATGAATTTACCTCTGCGAATTTCCTTCAGCTAAATGATACCACTGCTTATTTTGAAGAAGATAGTCATGGACAATTATATATTTTCAAAGGGTCTGCAGGGTTGCAGGTTACTTTTACCTGGCCTCACTTCCCAATTAAAAATGTGGCACTAACGAGCCTGATTCCATCCTTGGCAACAATCGGAGGAATAAATTATAGTGATGTATTTATTTTGAATGGAACCGGGTTTACGGATCTGCGAAATGATGTTCAGAAAATATGGTACAGTAAGAGCAAAGGGGTGTTGCAACTTCAGGACACTGCAGGTAATACCTGGATTCGCTCTTTCTGAGTCAAATAAATATTTAATTAAGTTGTTATTACAAGCATAAAATTCAAGATGGGAAAGATTATATCAATAGCAAATCAGAAAGGCGGAGTAGGCAAAACTACTACAGCAATCAACCTGGCTGCAAGTTTGGCAGTGCTGGAGTACAAAACGTTGCTTGTTGATGCCGATCCTCAGGCTAATTCCACCTCCGGTGTTGGTTTCGATCCCCGCAATATCAAAACGAGTATCTATGAATGTATCGTTAACGATGTAAATCCGCGCGATATTATTCTTGCTACCACAACGCCAAATCTTTTCCTCCTCCCTTCACACATTGATTTGGTTGGAGCAGAAATTGAAATGATCAATTTGCCGAATAGGGAGCGCATGATGAAGCTGGTTTTGGAAGGCATCAGAAACGAATATGATTTTATTATTATCGATTGTTCTCCTTCTCTCGGACTGGTTACAATTAATGCATTAACAGGATCGAATTCGGTAATTATTCCTGTGCAATGTGAGTATTTTGCTTTGGAAGGATTAGGAAAATTATTGAACACCATCAAAATAGTTCAAACACGATTAAATCCTGATCTTGAAATTGAAGGCATTCTCCTAACAATGTACGATACCCGTTTACGACTATCGAACCAAGTTGTTGAAGAGGTGAAAACACATTTTCAGCAAATGGTATTTGATACCATCATTCAACGAAATACAAAATTAGGGGAGGCTCCGAGTTTTGGTGAAACCATCATAATGCACGATGCCTTCAGCAAAGGTGCAGTAAATTATTTAAACCTGGCTCGTGAGGTACTTCAAAAAAATAACATGACTGAAATTCCTAAAGAGGAAAAGGTAGTCAAAATTTCTCCCATCGAAAACATTAGTGAAAACTGAAACATTTAATATTCTGCGAAATTGACAACCCCTAAAAAATCAGCGCTCGGCAAAGGACTCAGCGCACTGCTTTCAAGCTCAGATACAGATATCACTTCCAAAACAGATATAACAGGTTCCCCCGCGGTTGCCGGTTCAGTTGCTAATATTGCTATTGAAAAAATTGAAACTAATCCATTTCAGCCCCGCACTGATTTTGAAGAACAGGCATTGAAAGAACTTGCAGAATCAATTCGTCAGCAAGGAATTATTCAACCTATTACTGTGAGAAAATTGGGGTATGATAAATATCAGATCATTTCCGGTGAGCGTCGTTTTAGGGCAAGTAAATTGGCCGGATTGGAAGTAATTCCTGCATACATACGAATCGCGAATGATCAGGCGATGCTTGAAATGGCTCTTGTTGAAAATATACAACGTGAAAATCTGAATCCGATTGAAATTGGCATCAGTTACAAAAGACTCATTGATGAATGTAATTTATCGCAGGAACAACTTGCCGACAAAGTCGGGAAAGATCGGAGTACTGTTACTAACTACATGCGATTGCTGAAGTTGCCACCAAAAATTCAGGCTGCTATTCGTGACGGACAAATTACAATGGGTCATGCACGAGCAATTATTAATGTGGATGATGTTGGTGTGCAGTTGAAAATTTATGATGAAATCATTTCAAATAACCTTTCAGTAAGAAAAGTAGAAGAGCTGGTTCGTCTCAATTCAGGCAAACAAAGTAAGAATGGTAAACCGGGCAAAGCAACCTCGCAAGGTTTTGAATATAAAAGCATTCAGGAACGACTTGCAGGTTTTTACGAAACTAAAGTTGAACTAAAACAGGGAGCAAAGGGAACAGGTAAAATAATTCTTTCCTATTATTCAACCGACGATCTGAACAGATTGCTCGACATGCTGGAAGGTTAATACTGAAAAAAGTTTATCAGGTGATGAGATTGTTATTGATAGTAGTATTGCTTTTTTCAATTATTTCTTTTCCTGCCAAAGCACAGGTGAAAAGAGATAGTTTATCGCTACTTCATTCACCAACTAAGGCATCTATCTATTCAGCAATTCTTCCAGGCGCCGGACAAGCTTACAATCAAAAATACTGGAAGATTCCTATTATTTATGCCGGCTTTGCAGGATTAGGTTATTTGGCAAAAATAAACAACGACGATTACAAAATTTATAAAGACGCTTATCGTTTAAGGCTAGATGGCGATGTAAATACAGTAGATGGTTATGTAGGAGTTTATTCTGATCAGGATCTGGCAACATTAAAAAATTATTATCGTCGGAATCGTGATTTATCATTAATTGGCATGAGTGTTTTATACATTCTCAATATTCTGGATGCAAGTGTTGATGCTCATTTATTTTTTTTCAATGTGAATGATGATCTCTCTTTACACATTCAACCAGGATATAAAAACGGATATATGGCTGGTCCATATTTGAACTTGAATATTTATTTTTAAATCTCTTTTATATGAAGATAGCAATAATCGGGTACGGAAAAATGGGTAAAGAGTTGGAAAAAGCAGCAATTTCCCGTGGGCATGAAATTGTACTGAAAATTAATTCTGAAAATTCAAATAAAATTAAACCTGTTGATTTGTACGCTGCCGAAGTAGCGATTGAGTTTAGTACTCCATCCGCTGTGTTTGCAAATATTAGAATGTGTTTCAATTCAAGTATACCGGTAGTGGTGGGAACAACAGGTTGGTACCAGGAATTAGATGAGATTAAAAAGGAATGTATGAATGGCGGCCATTCGATGATGTATGCTTCCAACTTTAGCATTGGAGTAAATATTTTATTTGAATTGAATCGTATGATGGCAAACATCATGAATTACCAGCCAGATTACGATGCATCTATCGAAGAAATTCACCATTCACATAAATTGGATTCTCCCAGCGGCACTGCTATTGCTTTGGCAAAAGATATCATTAGCAAATTAGATCGTAAGGAACGTTGGATTGATATTGATCCCGATAGTAATGTGGAAAACCACAAGCATCCTGGTGACCTAACCATTAACTCTATGCGTTTAGGAGAGGTCATAGGTACTCACATTGTAAAATATCGTTCTAAAGTAGATAAACTTGAATTACGTCACGAAGCCTTTAATCGCACTGGTTTCGCCGAAGGAGCGGTCATAGCTGCTGAATGGATTAAAGACAAAAAAGGTTGCTTCACGATGCATGATTTGTTGAATGGAAAATAAATTTGAGACTAAAATAACAAAATAAAAATTTGGTTTAAATCAATTCTTATTTCATTTATTTCACTTACCTATAAACTTAATCATTAACCCACTTACTCAATATTTATATGAATTGGAAATTCTGGAAAAGCAGCGGACAAAAAAGTAAATCAAGAGAATGGATTGATGCGCTTATATTTGCTGTTATTGCTGCAACCATTATTAGAACATTTTTAATTGAAGCATTTACTATTCCTACACCTTCAATGGAGAAAACGCTAATGGTCGGTGATTTTTTGTTTGTGAGTAAAATTAATTATGGGGCCCGAACTCCCATTACACCACTCTCATTTCCATTTGCGCACCAGGAGTTGCCAATTATTGGTGGTAAATCCTATTCCGAAGCAATCAAGTTACCTTATTTTAGACTGCCCGGATTTTCAAAAATTAAAAATTTGGATATTGTCGTTTTTAATTATCCAATGGAGGATGAACGGCCGGTGGATAAGCAAACACAATAAATCAAAAGATGCATTGCGATTCCGGGCGACTCAATTGCAGTTGTGGATGGGGTTGTACAATTAAACAGTAAAAAATTCGAGCTGCCTGAACATGGTCAACTTATTTATGATGTGAGTACAAATGGTACCGGTTTTAATCAGCGAATATTAGAAAATTTGAATATTACTGAAGGTGGACCCGGAATGGTGGAGGGCGATTTTCGATTATTTATGACCAACGATGCTGCCAAAGAACTTGCTAAACTTCCTAATGTGCGATCGGTAAGAAAATTGGTAGCACCGGCCGGTGTTTATGAAGATTACATCTACCCGCATAATCCCGCTTTCCCATGGAATGTGGATAATTTTGGACCATTATATGTTCCCAAAGAAGGTGATAAAATAGCTCTTGATGCAAAAAATGTGATCTTGTACAAAAGAGTGATTACCCAATACGAAGGCAATACTTTGGAAGAAAAAGGAGGGAAGGTGTTCATTAACGGGAAAGAGGAAACATCCTACACTTTTAAAATGAATTACTATTTTATGATGGGAGATAATCGCCATAATTCAGCCGATTCGCGCTTCTGGGGTTTTGTTCCCGATGACCATATTGTTGGTAAAGCAGTCTTTATTTGGATGTCGTGGAACACTAATGGCACTTTCTTCGACAAAATTAGATGGAGTAGGTTGTTTACACTTATTCATCACTAAATTTCTAAGATTTCAATAATTTCATTTCAAAATGTAAATTCGGATTTCATTTCGAGTAATATGTTTAAACATATATTGCCACTAGAGGTGTTGATTTTATTTTCATGCCCCCCTTTGCGTCATTAAAAATGGGTCATTATCAATTGTAGTTTTGTTAAATTTTATGTTCCCTTTATACCTAATACTAGTGATTTTTCATTTCAAAACTGACATTTAACCACCAAAAAAGGTGATTTGTCCAAAAAACATTTGGTGGCAATTCCATTTTGTTGTATGTTTGTTTCACTGGGACTCAATCAAATGAGTCTGCATGACTTAAGTGCAGAAGGATTTTACCTCATTATTAAATAACCCCCAATC
>JBBQVM010000031.1:0-18804 GCA_038211525.1 Bacteroidia bacterium | reverse complement strand
GAAATAGGGTCTACCCCTTGGATCTTTTCTTTCATCAAACTCCTCTTCCCATTTAGCTAATGCCTGGCGACATAATTTCATTCCTTTGATCTTCTTTAATTGAAGATCAGGGAAATTTACATTAAGCAGTGTGCTTGGTGGCATCCCTCCTTTTAAAATATTTTTAGCTATTATTTTAGCGTAGTGTTGACAGGCAGAAAAATCAGCTTCCAGACTATAATTATCCAATGAAAATCCAATGGATGGAATTCCTTCAATAGCTCCCTCCATCGCTGCCGACATAGTGCCGGAATATATTACGTTGATGGATGAGTTAGAGCCATGATTAATACCGGATACACACAAATCAGGTTTACGATGCAAAACTTTGTTCACTGCTAATTTAACACAATCAACAGGAGTTCCGGAACACTGATACCCTAGAAACTCACCATGGACTTCAACTTTATCCATTCTAAGGGGTTTCCCTATTGTGATAGCATGTCCCATACCCGATTGAGGACTGTCGGGTGCAACAACTACCACATCGCCTAATTGCTTCATAGTATCCACCAGGGCTCTAAGTCCCGGGGCCGTAATTCCATCGTCGTTAGTTACGAGAATAATAGGTTTTCCTGAAGATTTGGAATTAGGGGATATTTTTTTTGAAGCCATGGTACAAAAATAGTTATTTTCACTCATCACTAGCCTAGTCATTCACACAAGTCAAAACTGCACCAAGAGTCGTATTATCTTAATATAACAAAAAGAGGAGATCATTTACGACCCCCTCTAATCAAAACACTAACCTAAACTAACTTATCTCTACTTATGAAACTTTAATTTCTTTGGGGGTTTTTGGCTTTGCTTCCTCTTTTTTGGGAAGTTCAATTTTCATAATCCCATTGTTGTAACTAGCAGCAATTTTATCTGTATCGACCATTTCAGGAAGAGTAAAACTGCGATTGAAAGAGCTGTAAGAATATTCTCTTCGCGTTATCTTATCATTATTTTCAGTTGATTCTGATTTTTTTTCCGCGCTAACAGAAAGCACATCGTTCTCAATGTTAATTTTGAAATCGTCTTTTTCTAAACCCGGAGCGGCCATTTCCAATTTGTACATTTCATCTGTTTCGCTAATGTTAACACCGGGTACAGTTGTCCTTCTGAAATCAGGTGTGATAGTAGTGTCGAATAAATCGTTGATTAAATCAGCGAAATAAGGCATTCTTTCTCGGTTACGAACCGGATTTTCGTTCTTAAATTTTATCATGGTCATTTTTTTATGGATTTTAAGTTTAACTTTTATTTGACGGAAAGCAGTTATCAAAACATATTCCAAGGGGTTTTTTAGAACAATTCATCCAATCATTAAGACATTTTGACGGAAAAAACAATTTTGTGCTGTCAAAATGGCTGATTAAAGCAACAGAAATGATTTTAAGAAAATTTGAATGGGCACTTCTTTACGGAAAAATCAGCAATGAAAAAAGGCACTCAGACTTGATAACTAAAATTCCAGATTATTTTTTGACAACTTGTAATTCACCACGTTCAATGGCTTGAACAATTCCTTCAATCATGCGATCTTCGCCAAAAGCATCGTACTCACTTTTTAGGTTAGAGCTGAAAAGGCGCGCCATACTTTGCCAGAAAAAAGCCTGAAGGGATCCTCTCAAATCTTTAACCAATTCATAAGAGGTATTACCAGTTTCTCTATCGATTAATTTAATAAGGATACGACCTTGGGTATAGGTGAGATTTTTAAGATCTTTTTCAAATCGTTCTTTAAGTTCTTTTTCAGTTTCCTTTATAAACTTCTTTTTAGCCCTTTCAGAGGTAATTTTCGCTGTACTGTCGTTGATAAATTTCAGTTGTTGAGATGCCAGTTTCGCGTATGGATAGGCTCTGAGCACATCTCGTCTTAACTTAAGATACTTTTTTAAGTTCTCGGCCTGTGCAGGATCGATTGCACCAAAGACATCCACTGCGGGCAAATTTACCAATGGAATAGTATCGTTACCTGATTTTGTTCCGAGGGTAACTTTACTTCCATCCGGCAATTGAGCCAATGCTAAAGCAGGAATAAAGAATAGTAGAATGACAATGAGGCGTCTCATGGTGCCCTTATATTTTAAGCCGTATAAATTTCAAAAACTGAGCCAGAAAAGTCAATTTGAAATCCGGTTAGTTTTCCAATTGGAACGCTTAGGGTGGCCATTTTGATATGAGACAGCAGAATTTTTAATAGAATTACTATAAAATTTCAGGCCTATAAAGGCTGCAATATTAGCTTCATCCTCATTTGATTCACTTAGAAGTTGAGGGTTGAAATGAGTTTTGATAAAATGAGTATCAAAATTGCCTGAAGTAAATGCAGGATGCTTAAGCACAAATTTACAGAACGTTAAAGTAGTGGAAACGCCTGATATTTTATATTCATCGATGGCTCTTACCATGCGATCGATGGCTTCACTTCTGTCCTTGCCATAAGTAACCAATTTAGCGATCATAGGGTCATAATAAATAGGAATATCCATGCCTTGTTCAAACCCATCATCCACTCGAACTCCGGGACCTTTGGGCGGTGAATAGGTTACTAATTTTCCAATATCAGGTAAAAAATTATTCATCGGGTCTTCGGCATATACCCTCACTTCGATAGCATGACCCATAATTTTAAGGTCATCCTGTTTAAAGCTTAACGGATGCCCCATAGCAACGCGAATTTGTTCCTTTACCAAATCAACTCCTGTGATCATTTCGGTAACAGGATGTTCAACCTGCAAACGGGTATTCATTTCAAGAAAATAGAAATTTAATTTCTCATCCATCAGAAACTCCACAGTACCTGCTCCAACATAATTGCACGACTTTGCAACTTGCACTGCACAAGCACCCATTTCTTTTCTTAATTCTTCAGTAAGGATGGCTGAAGGGGCCTCTTCAATCACTTTTTGGTGTCGGCGTTGAATACTGCATTCCCTTTCGAACAAATGAACGACATTGCCGTGTTCATCACCTAAAACCTGAACTTCAATATGACGGGGAGATCCAACGTAACGTTCAATAAAAACTGAGCCATCACCAAAAGAAGAAGTAGCCTCACTGACGGCCAGTTTCATCATTTCTTCAAATTGAGATGCATCTTCAACGATACGCATTCCTTTTCCGCCGCCGCCGGCAGATGCTTTAATAAGAATAGGAAAACCTACTTCGGCAGCTACTTTTTTAGCTTTTTCAATATCGGTAATGGCATAATCTGTTCCGGGTACAAGTGGAATATTGTACTTCTTTACAGCATCTTTAGCTGCTAGTTTACTTCCCATTATTTCCATGGCTTCAGGAGTTGGTCCGATCAGAATCAATCCCTCCTTTTTCAACCTTCTTGCAAAGGCAGCATTTTCTGATAAAAAGCCATAGCCGGGATGAATAGCCTCTGCACCGGTTGATTTAGCAGCATTAATGATGTTATCGAAAACAAGATAGGATTGTGACGATGGTGGAGGGCCAATAAATATTGCTTCATCGGCGTATTTAACATGAGGTGAGAGCCTGTCGGCAGCAGAATAAACGGCAACAGTTTTTATTCCCATTTCTTTAGCGCTTCGCATAATACGTAACGCAATTTCACCACGATTAGCGACAACGATTTTTGTTATTTTCTTAATGCTATTTTTTGCCATTTATACAGATCTAATTAAATCCAAAAATACACATTCGGCAAAGGTTAAAAAAGCAAACTCATTAAAGATTTCAACGAAAGTTCTTCACTTGTTATCAGGCAATTTATCCATTAAGGATTTATCCTCAGTGTTCGATAATTAAGGCATAGTACCAAATAGCTGATCCCACAAGGGTAGCGAAACGATAAAGTAATGATTGTCAGACTTATAATAATGAAGATTGTGGTGTTTCCACAGCTATTTCAAAAATTATTTGGAGGCTTTAAAACGTGAAAGGAGAAATGAATTATTAGTTAAATGGAATAACCGACTGAAAATCCAGAGAATATTAACCAAACAGAATAACCGGTAATCAACTGCACCTTGCAAAAGAATTACTTACAAGCACATCAAAAAAAGCAAATAAATTCTGCTACTTTTTCAAGGTAATATATCCTATCAGCTTATATACTAGTTTAGCCAGGGTAAATTCAGAAATAATTTGGCCTTCCTGAGGGGCAACTTCCACTACGTCGAAACCAACTACATTTTTAGTTTTAATTACTTTGGATAAGAACTCAATCGTTTCATTCCAGAATAAGCCATTAGGTTCAGCGGTGCCAACACAAGGGATTACAGAGGGGTCAAAGCCATCTGCATCGATCGTGATATAAACCTTTTCACCCAGTGCTGCAATAGCGTATTCCATCCAGTTGGAATTTCTACGAATTTGGTGAGCATAGAAAGTAGTAATATTGGGTGATGATTTAATCAACTCAGCTTCCTCTTTACATTGTGCACGAATTCCAACCTGAACAATATTTAGCCCCAATTCATTTACTCTTGCCATAACAGAGGCATGAGAGTAAATGTTATCATGATAAGCCATTCGGAGATCTGAATGAGCATCAATCTGAAGGATGGAGATATCACCATATTTTTTTACATGAGATTTCACGAAACCGAGTGTAACCGAATGTTCAGCACCTAAGGAGATCACAAATTTTCCATCAGCAATTAAACGATCAGTATTTTCTTCGATAAATGCAATCGCATCAGCATCAACCTTACCTTTGAAATCCATTGGTTCAAGAGTGGAAATACCTCCTATTCGGAATGATTCCTGGTCCAATTCCTCATCATAAAATTCAACAAAATGAGAAGTTTCCAGAATTGCCGCAGGCCCTTTTGTAGAACCCTGAAGATAAGAGGAAGTGTGTTCGTAAGGTACAGACTGAATTACGAACCTGGCCTTGTCATAAGCATATAAATTCTCATCTTCTATGCCTAGAAAATTATTTTCGGTACTTAAATAGTTCATTTATTATTTTTCAGAACACTACCCACGAGGTCGGCAGCTTCAATTAACTGAATGGCAGAAAACACTTTTAACCCTGAATCATCAATAATTTTTTTGGCTTCAGTTGCATTGGTTCCCTGTAGGCGAACAATTATCGGCACTTTGATTTCGCCGATACTTTTATAAGCATCTACCACACCTTGGGCTACTCTGTCGCAACGAACAATTCCACCAAAAATATTTACCAAGATGGCCTTTACATTTGGATCTTTCAAGATAATGCGAAAGGCTTGTTCTACTCTAGCTGCGTTAGCTGTTCCACCTACATCAAGAAAGTTAGCCGGTTCTCCACCTGCTAATTTAATAATATCCATGGTTGCCATCGCCAAACCGGCACCATTTACCATACAACCAACGTTACCATCCAACTTAACATAGTTCAGGTTATGTTCCCCTGCTTCCACTTCTGTAGGATCTTCTTCACTAAGATCGCGCATAGCAGCATAATCAGGATGGCGATACAATGCATTTTCATCCAAATTCACTTTTGCATCCACTGCAATTATTTTATCATCGGATGATTTAAGAACAGGATTAATTTCAAACATAGAAGCATCAATTGCATCGTAGGCTTTGTATAAAGAAGTTACAAATTTGGTCATCTCTTTGAAAGCACCACCACTTAAGCCCAGTTTAAAAGCAATCTTTCTTGCCTGAAATGGCTGAACGCCGGTTAAGGGATCAATTTCTTCTTTAAAAATGAGATGCGGCGTTTTTTCAGCAACTTCTTCAATATCCATTCCACCTTCGGTTGAATACATGATGATATTTTTACCGGTTTGTCGATTTAACAAAACGCTCATATAAAACTCGGAGGTTGGATTTGCTCCAGGGTAATACACATCTTGAGCTACAAGCACCTTATTAACTTTTTTCCCCTGTGGACCAGTTTGGGGAGTAACTAACTGCATTCCAATGATTGCACTCGCCTTTTCCTTAACGTCATCCAATGTTTTTGCCAGCTTTACACCACCGCCTTTTCCTCTACCTCCGGCATGGATCTGAGCTTTAATTACCCACCATCCGGTGCCAGTTTGTTTTTGTAATTCAATAGCAGCATCTACTGCTTGTTGTGGGGTATCAGCAACAATTCCCTCCTGAATGGTAACTCCAAAACTTTTCAGAATGGATTTCCCCTGGTATTCATGAATATTCATAGCGTTATTTTTGTTCTAAAAGTGGCACAAAAATATTGATTTTTACCTTGTAAAAACGAGTAATTGAATAAAATTATACAAAGTAAATTAACATGCCTGTTTTAACTAATTTTTTGAATTAGATGAATCTCAGATAGGCTCTTTATAAATCAAAATGTTGACTGAAAACTCTTCCAACTAGGAAGAATCCAAGTAATCCTAAATTTTCTGATATGTGAAAATTAGATGAATTTAATTGTATTTTGGAGGTACGGTCAGCTTTTTATATTAGAAATGTACAAATATATATTCAAAAAGTCTATTTATTATTTATTTTAACCAAAAAATAATATAAATTATTTAAAAGTATTTTGAATATTAATAAATTATAACCAATTTTGATATGGGCAAACTATATCTGAACATTATGAATCTTCGAATATTAAGCAAGGAGCATTCTATACATATTGTAATCATAGGATGCATGATTATGTCTTGGGGGGTAACTTGTAATTATTATGAATCTTGGGTTCCCAATGATACCATCAGAGATATAACAAATTTTCTTCTTTATCCGGTGAAACTAACCGACCTGTTACTTGGATTATTTTTCCACACTTCTATTTCCGGAAATCCATTAAGTATTTTCTTTTTATTGTGGATGACTTATTGCATTCCGGCAATAAAACTATATCCGATTTTCATGGTGCAAAACCATGCAGTTTCAGATTTACGCAATTGGTACAATGCAAAAATGGCTTTCAGCAAGCAGCCTGTTAGTTAACTGAACCTTATCGTTTTCGAAATGAAGGTACCATCACAAATTATGGTAGCAGTTAATTATATGGACTTTACAAAGAACCTTTAAAACGGTAATTTAGGACTTGTAATAGCACTTTAACCCTTCAAAAACAGATTAATTTTTCAACGCAACTACCTATTACGGAATTAATAAATCTGCGTAGTAAATTTTAGTGGTATTGTATTTAAAATTTAAAGTAAGCAAAGCACTAACAATTATCCTTAGATGAAAAGCGAATTGCCTATGATGGCAAATCGGTTGAAACGGTACAATTTTAAATGATTTAATTTTATCTGAACATATCGTCGGACTTAATGATTTTCACATTTTTCACATTGATTTTATACTTCGCAACGATATCATCTTCTTTTAACAACTCTTCAGGTAAAGTTGCTTTCAATGCATCTGAATACGACATTGGTGAATCTGCATTGTTCATCAAGCTTGCTTTTAGTGGTTCTGCTTCCGAGTCATCGGTAACAATGGTAATATTCATATTTTTTGTCTGGAAGTATTTTTTGATGGCACGGTTAACATCTTCGAGTGTTAAACTATTAAGGAGTGGTTCCATTTCAGCGATATAATTTTTGCGACCATAAAATTTACTATCCATAAGAAATCCTAATTGCTTTGAAGGAGTTTGGATATACAATTTCATATAGGAGACAAGGAATTTTTTGGTCAGTTCAAAATCTTCCTTGTTCATACCGTTATCAATCAGCAATTGCATTTCGCGAAGAGCCATTTTAATAGCAAATGGAGCGTGACCCACAGAAATATTTTCCAATTCCGGATACTGTTTCTTAAGTCCTTCGGCAGTTTGCACCGGGCGCAGCCAGATACTAAAATAATTAACACTTCTAGGCACACCGGGCTGAGGCAACATATTCTGTCCACCGTTTTCATACCATTCGATGTAGGAATAATCGCCATAATTCATGGAGCGTTGTTCTCTGATTTTTTGATAGAGCTTTGAATACGACTTCCTATGCTCACCTAACCATGAGTTAGCAACCATGAGTGCAGCGAAGTCATTATCTCTACGGGTAATAGATAGAGGATAACCTGCAAAAATTGCAGAACCCAAGGCATTTTCTTTGGAAACAATTTGCACCTGAATACCATCAGGCTGAGGAACCGATTTTGGTAATGGTTGAATCACGTCGGTATCAGGAAGTTTTTCCATGGAGCTCTTTACCAGATTCATAAATTCATTTGAATAATTCCCTGCAATTCCAATGGTCAGATTTTTTCGAGTGAAATATTTTTTATAATGATCCTTTACCGACTGAAGATTGATATTTTTCAAACCGGAGGAAGTGCCATTTACCATGGCATGATAAGATGTTCCGGCAAACAAAAAATCTTCCAGAGCCATTTTACTATATTCTTCATCGGAGGAAGCACGTATCACTTGATTCACATAATTTTCCTGATTGGATTTTATTCGTGAAAAATCTCCTTCATCCATAGCGGGTTCCAGAATAAGTCCTTTCAAAATCGGGAAAAACGAAGCGACATGATCTTTATGAAATTCAAAAGTAAAAACGGTCACCTCTTTATCGACAGATACAGACCAACGGGAAGCCCATGGATACGTAACATCTTTAATTTGAGTACTGGAGTATTGTTTATTTCCACCCTCCGATACCAGGGATGCAGTAAGTTCAGTTAGGCCTTCCATACCTTTAGGGTCACAAACAGAACCATTTTTAAACATAAGTTTAATTACAATTTTATCAGACTTCGGCAAAGGCAACTCTACAATATCCATGGCACGCATTAGCATTGGACTAGTTACAAGCAGTATTAAAATATATATTTTTTTCATAATAATTTTTCGAGGTTGATTAATTAATCGAGTGAAGGTTGATCTCCTGAAGAGATAGTTGCAATGGTAAGTTTTTGTGGGACCAGATAAAGTTTGGCTACCCGCATTAGATCTTCGGCTGTAACCTTATCGTAAATCGCATAATTTTTATTAATTGCATTTGGATCACCGGTTACCCACACATAGGCGGCAACAGAATTAGCTATAGCATCCGGACTATCCATTGACATGGCAAACGAATACCGAATTCGTTCTTTTGTTTCATTAATTATTTCCTGTTTGATGGGTGTTTTTTTTGCATCTTCAATCACTCGTTCAATTTCCTTTTTCACATAACCCATATCCTTTTCACTAATGAGTGATGCGCTGGCACCAAACAAATAGGGATCTCTTGTTGGGTAGGTTGAACCATCTATTTCACGGACCAATTTTTCATCTACTACCAATTTTTTATATAAATCAGATCTATCTGAAAAGAGTATCTGACTCAATATACTCAATGCCTGATAATCATTATTCTCTAAAGAAAACGCAGGACTTTTATAATCCATTTCGATATAAGGCGGGAAATTAGCCATTTTCACATGTGCATATTGAGTTTCTTTTTGTTCGGGTTCAACAGGGATTTCCACTTTATAATTACCTCGCTCCCACTTACCAAAATATTTATCCGCAAGAGCGTTCACCTTATCCTGGGTAACATCACCAACAACTATTATGGTACAATACTCAGGACGATAGAAATTTTTAAAGAATTGAAGGGAGAAATCATATTGGTTAGGCATGTCAACAATATCATCGAAAAAGCCCATGGTAGTGTGCTTGTAAGTATGGGTACTGAAGGCGGCGTTTGCAGTTGCTTCATTTAACCGGCTATAAGGGCTAGAGTTATTTTTTGTATACTCCCCTTTTACGGCGCCCGCTTCCGTTTTAAATGCCTGAATGGAATATTTCAGATTTTGAAAACGATCCGATTCCAGATCAAACATTGTTTCCAATTCGGCGGCATTTCCGGTCATGTGATATACCGTTCGGTCCAGCGAGGTATTTGCATTTGCAGAGGCACCTGTTGATTTTAACAGATCAGCATATTTATCTTTCGGATATTTATCGGTTCCTCTGAACATCATGTGTTCAAAAAAGTGAGCGAATCCGGTTTTACCTGCAAGTGTTTCTTCGCGTGAACCCACTCTTACTACTACATAAAAGGAGGCCAATCCGGGACTATCGTAAGGAATGGTTACCACTTTCAATCCATTTGGCAAGTTACTTTGATAAATGGGATAGGGTAAAATGTCCTTTGCGGAAGCTAAACTTCCGATAAGGCCAAGCAAAACGAACATTGATTGAAATTTAAACATACTTTAATGTGATTTTTATAAATGATTTGAATAGATTATTAGGTAACAAATATATTCTGTATTTATTTTTAGGTAAGCATTCCTCCGTCAACATTGATTACCTGTCCGGTAATGTATGCCGACATATCAGAGGCAAGGAATATCACCAGGTTAGCAACATCTTCGGGTGTACCTCCTCGTTTTAATGGAATAGCTTCTCTCCATTGTTTCACAACATCAGGATTAAGCACACCAGTCATTTCTGTTTCAATGAATCCGGGTGCGACTGCATTGCAACGGATATTCCTTGAACCCAATTCGAGGGCTATTGACTTTGTGAACCCAATGATACCGGCTTTAGAGGCAGCATAATTGGCTTGTCCTGCATTTCCTTTTACTCCAACTACAGAGGATATATTGATAATGGAACCTTTTCGTTCTTTGAGCATGGTTTTCTGAACAGCTTTTGTGATATTAAAAACTGATTTCAAGTTTGTTCTAATAACTTCATCAAAATGATCTTCCGACATTCTCATAAGCAAATTATCACGAGTGATTCCGGCATTATTAACAACTATGTCTATCCTGCCAAAGTCATTTAAAACGTTAGTAATTAGTTCTTCAGCAGCTTTAAAGTCGGCCGCATCTGATTTGTACCCTTTCGCCTTAATTCCAAATTTTATTAATTCACTTTCAAGTTCTTGTGCCTTTTCAGGGGATGAAAGGTAGGTAAAAGCTACAGAAGAGCCATTTTTAGCCAATTCAATAGCTATCCCACGCCCGATTCCCCGAGAGGCTCCAGTTATCAATGTCACTTTTCCTTCAAGTAATTTCATAGTAATCAATGGTTTGTATTAGATTTAAGGATTTGTTTCAGTTAGCACTCAATTGGAATTAATTTGTAAATTTGCGACCAAATATAACAAACTAAAAACAACCAAATATGAAAAAAGCACTATTGACGATAGCTGTAGTAATTGCTGCCATGTCGGTTCAAGCACAAAGTTTCAGGGTAGGTGTGACCGGTGGTGTGAACTCTACCTGGCTGATGAACAAAAATGTATTTGACTACGATGACGGGTTAGACGTTGCTGCTACTTTCGGCGGAAGGTTAGGTATAGACGCTATTTATTCTTTCAATGATAAAGTTGGAGTAGGTATCGGCTTTAATTTTTTATCGAGAAATAGTCAAAAATACACAGGGGATAATAGAGGAAATGATGTGCGTTTGGATGGTGAATTAACATCTAAATTGAATTACTTTGACATTCCTTTAACTCTTCGTTTAACTTCTTCTGGAGGCACTTATTTTGAAGTTGGGCCGCAATTCGGTTTCCTAACCAGCGCAAAAGAGACTTACAAAAATAATAGTGATGCCACTCAAGACTATAATGATGTTGATATTAAGAATTCATTTGAATCAACTAACATAGGATTAGTGTTTGGTTTCGGAGTTGATATTGATGTAACTGAAAATCTTTTCATCACTACAGGTCTGCGACTAGGATATGGATTTACTGATGTTACTAAAGAATACAAAGATGGTTTGGCATTTCTTGCTGACAATCCAGAAGCACTTACCAATAATGCACAATATGTCACTACCGGTTCTGCTAATACAGACGATGCAGGTGCTCACAACTACAAAAAGACCAGTCGTGTTTTCGGTGGTTTGAATTTAGGAATATCTTATAAATTCAGCGGAAAATAAATTTAACAAAAAATAAAAATAAAAAGCCCTTCATTTAAATATGAGGGGCTTTTTATTTTTAGAAAGGATAACCAATGGCTATATTAAGTAGGAGGTTATCACGTCGCCACCCTCCGCTTCCAAATTTAATTTTATCAAAAACCCATCTATTATTTTCTTCTAGCCACGGTTTTTTAAATGGGATGGCAAGATCCAAGCGTAAGACAAAGAAATTTGCGTCTAACCTCAAACCAAGTCCACCTCCAACTGCTAATTCATTCAAAAACTTATTACTAATAGTACCACCGGGGATGGAAATATTTTCTTTTAGTAACCATATATTTCCCGCATCAGCAAAAAATGCTCCTCTAAACATTCCTACTATTTTATATCGGTATTCCACATTCCCTTCAATTTTCATATCTCCTCCTTGATCATAGAATGTGGATTGAACACTTTCATTGTTGAAAGTTCCCGGCCCAAGCGATCTAACCCTAAATGCTCTTATGCTAGAAGCTCCACCGCTAAAAAACTGAGATATATAAGGAAGGGTCGAAGAATTTCCATATGCCAACCCAACACCGGTTAACAACCGGGCAACTAATTTTGAATCATCGTTTATATTATAATAATTTCTCAATTCTACTTCTATTCTAGCAAATTGAGCATATACTTGGCCGGCAAATTTATTAGGTTCACCAGGATTGGCCTTTTCACTTTTGAATAAGCGATGGATAAGGGATAATGAATTTCCAGACAATTCCAATTTCCCTTGAAAGTATACCTGATTTTTTTCATTGGGAAGCAACTGTTCATTGTAGGAATACATATAATTCATTCCTGCTATGAACTGTTCTTCAAAACTTTTCTGTAGCAATAAATTATTCTGTAGCAGTTGTTCAAATTCCTGACTTTTATGAGTGATACTTAAGTAATTCAGAACTATAGGATTTAATTCATGGTCTTTAAGCAGGGTTTCTTTCCATTTATAACCATAAGAAAATGAAATGGAGGATAAATTAAAATACCCACTTCTTTTGAGATAATCATAGCCTGAAGTAATTTTAGTTTTTGGAAGATAATATCCTGAGGGATTTTTCAATCTAAATGGCGTAATAAATCTGGGAAAATAAATATCAAGCCCGGGACCTACTTCAAAGGAATTAAATCCTCCTGCGTACTTTCCAATTTGTGCTTCCAGGGAAGTGTGTAAATTGGCTACCATCAATTCTGCTCCTTTGAAAGTATTCCTGTTTCTGTAAGAAATTTTGAAACCTGGACCAATATAACTATTCGACTTGGTTTTAAGTTCCAGATCAAGTTGAGCGCTTCTTCGTGGTAATGGTGTTAAATTTATATTAGCAGAAAGAAAACCAACATTTAAAGAATCAATATCTTGGAAACGAACATTTACAAATTTAAATGTTCCCATTCCCATTAACTGACCAAGAGTAGCATTATGATCTTTTCGAGAATATATTCTATTTTTCTGCAAAAACACAGATCTTACAATAGCTTTTTTACGAAAATCATCATTGACAGAATAATAATGATAAGGCAAACCGGCAATAGTATCTAACTCAAAATGCACCGAATCATCTCCAACTGTGTAAGCGGTGTTTATATAAACATCATTAATTCGATAAACTAACAGAGCCTCATAAGGTGTGATATCTTTAATTTTTAAAAAAAGATTTACTTTTCTATTCCCGCCGGTAGTATCTGCTTCATAAACTAAATAATCAGGGTTAAAATAGAAAAAACCTTTAGTCTTAAGAAACTTATCAATTCTAATTTTTTCTTTTTGAATGTTTTCCAGACTATATATGTCATCTTTGTGTAGTAGTGATTCCACCAAAGTTTCTCCAATAGTTTTGAGAATGATGTGATTGCCCCCGGCAAATTTCACAGAATCTATAATATAAGGTTCTGATAAAAATAGTTGGTAATTAACTTTAACTGTTTTTCCTTTGTTCTCTAAATTAAAATTTGAGTAGGAGCCGAAATACCCATTATTAAAAAGTGTTGCATCAATTTCATTTCGTATTTTCTCAGGGTAAACATCAGACAAAAGCACAGGTTTTTGACCTAGCTTATATTTTACGAAAGAACGAAAACCTTTCCCACTTGGGTTTCCTGCCACATTATAAAACCATAATTTAAGCCGCATTCCTAAAAACTTTTTATTGGGTTTAGGTTTTAATAAATCTTCAGAATTATTAACAATTGATTTTCGTCCTTTCACAGATTTTCCAGATGCAACAGAAACATTTGAGCCTGTGTATAGTATTTCTCCTTCTTTGAGATATTTCGTATTACTGCATGAGGTCAAAAGAAAAGCCAACATAATACTTAATGAAACCAACAATGTTACATTGCAAAACCTTCTATTAATAAATTTCAGATTCCTCCTCATTTCTGTGTTTGGGTTTGAGGTTTAGGCTTTTTGAACAATTGGTTCCATTTATCGAAATCACGGGTATAAATCACACCTATTCCTGCTTCTTTAACCTGTCCGTCAAGAATACCTGCATATTGATCTTTTCTAAAAACTCTTAGGCGATACCTACCGTCTTCTGTGAGTAAATATTCGAGTACAATATCACCTGCCAAATTACTAACATCATTTTGTTTTGTTCTCGCACCTTCAACATCTACATTTCCTGATACTTCAACAATTAAGCGGTCTTTCAAAAATCTTTTTTTAACTCCTAAATTTACTTCTGTGCGGCCTTCAACGCTTCCTGACCTAAACTCATCATAGGATTGAACATCAAAATTTAATTCCACACCTTTAATATACTGCTCCGCAAAACTATTCAACTGTTGACTTAGGAACTTGCTCACGCTGTTCCTTGCTACGTATTCAAGACCTCCACCATTGGAATTATCAAATGGATTAGATTGCACAAATCTGTTCAAAACTAACAATGCAAAAACCTGTTTATTTAGCTCCGAAGGATCTTGATTTAATAAGTTTAATTTTGCGTAAACGGTACCATTTAAGACGCCTTGATCTTCAGGACGGAGGGCAATTTCAAAACTTATATCGGGTTTAACAAGTTCTCCTTTCATATGTAAAATGACTTGAAACGGCAGTCTTATCCTATAGGCATTTAATTCTTGTTCGGTTAACCCGGCCACCTGATCTGCAACTAACTCCAATGGGACAGCATTCACCACGTTTACAGCATTAATATTTATTTCGGCATCCATAATATCACCTCTCCAGTTGATGCTACTACCTTTACTTATTACAAAATTTTTCTTAACAAGATTTTGAAGTGAAACACGATAACTACCTTCATTGATTTCGAAACCACCTGTTAAACTTGTTTTACCACTGGGGTCAATTGAAAAACTCATAGTAGCATCTCCTTTTAACACCAACGAATCTCCAGACTCCTGATCGACCAATATTTTTAATGTTGTTTCTTTAGTAATTTCTATGTTTGATGAAATATCAAAACCGGTAATTTCTGTTTTAAAAGTATCAGATACAGATTCATTTTTCATAATTGCATTCACACGATTATAAGGATCAGTAAATTTTACATCCTCTTTTCCTCTTTCAGTTCCCGCCGAAGTTTCTGGAACAACAAAAGTAAAAGCTGAACCTTCCAGTAATTTAACATTTGCTGATATTACAGGCAATGTCTTATTTCCTCTAACTTTGATGTTTGAACTAATTAAAAGTGTTCCGTAAAATAAACCATTGTCGGAAGATTGAGTATTCATTGCAAGAAATTTCTCCGTTTTAAAATCCAGAAAAAATTTAGGATCATTGGTATTTTTTAAATTCACATTACCGTTCAATACTGCCATATGTTGTAAGGTATCTGTGATGGTAAACGAATTAAAATAAATTCCATCCTGATCCAATTTAATATTTTCATTTTTAAGAGTGAAATAATTATTCAAATAAGTAATATTAAAACCAGCATCGTCAAATGCTACATTGCCGGTAATATTTGGTACAGGAAGATTGCCTGCAATAACAAATTTTCCAGATAGAAAACCTTTAGCTCTTGAAATCTGTCCATTAGTAAATGGTTCCAGGCTTAGCAAATTCAATTTGTTGATATTCAAATCAGCTTTTACAATTCCACCAGTTGAATCGGCTTTATAAGTCCCATGAAGTTTAAGATCGTTGCTATTGCCCGTCATTGCCAGATCAACAACATACATAGAATTTCCTTCTGATTTCGCATCTAAAACAAAATTTCCAACAGGAAAACCCATGTATGAAAATTGATCCAGTTTTACATTGGCAACAATTCCTTGTCCCTCTTTTTCCTTAATCAAATCCAGTTTACCATTTAAGATTCCATCTGCTAATAAAGTGTCACGGTTTATTAATTGCGAAAGAACACTCAAATTAAAGTTTTTAAAATTCACACCGATCCCATCCGCATCCACTAAAGCAGGTTTATCGATGTAAATAGATTCTTCTTGATTTGTTAGGGAGAAATTATGAAAGACAGGGTATGCTCCGCCAATTTCTACATAATTATCACTTGGTACTACCCATGTATTTTCATTTAAAATAACTCCTTTGTCATCTAGGTTTATTTTATAACTTCCAAATTCACTACCTCTTACAACATTGGCTTGAACTTTTAAATTAACATGCTTCAAATCCCCAATCCTGATCCCTGTACTAATTTTATTGTCAGAAAGTGTAGCCACAAAATCTGTTCTTGGCAATTCCACTTTCCCCATTGACAATTTAGTTAAACTTGCGTGTACATTTAATTGATTAGTATCAGAATCAATAATCATACTTAAACTATCTACTTTAATACCGTTATAAACTAACTGTGGAAATTGCACATTAATATTCAGTTTTGATTCAGCTCCATTAAAAGACCCAACAATAGCTCCCGGAACAAATGACTCCAGTCCAGGAATAAACACTTCTGATAAAACCGGTGCATTTTTTACAACAACAGAAAAATCGAAAGACTGGTTTACAACTTTATTTTCGGTTTTCAAGGAATCAAAAGCAAAGTAATTTCCAACAAATGCTTTTAATTGAGTTGGGGTTTGATCAATCGAAAAAGTGCCATTAAAACTGGCAGAAAGCAATGAACTTTCCAGTGCTACCGATTTTTTACCATCCTGATTAAAGTTAAGGACGGCAAGTGACTCTATCGGATAATTCCTTCCTTTTTTTACAATCAAGACATCTTTAATTTCAATTCTTCCTAAAAAAGTATTAAAATCATTTCCTTTAAGATCTATTATGCCTTTACCACTAGCCTTGAGCTCATCATCAGAAAAATGAAGCGCTCTCAGTTCAATTCCATTCAGATCTAAATTAACTTTGTAAAATTCCTTTTGGGTCAGAAGGCCTATCGATGCATTTAGGTTTAAATCAAGATTTGCGTCTTTAATTTTACCATCTATGTCAATCTTCCCTTCGTGAATTTTTCCTTTTAAGATTATGTTATTATAAACATAGTTATTGAAAGTGATTTTATTTGAATTAATTTTATATGATGAATACATTTTCTCCATCTGGAATCCGGTTCCTGATATTTCTGCACTTAGATCCACTTTACCCAACATTTCATTTTTTAATATGAATTGTAAGTCAAGATCATTGCATCTTGCACCAATATTATACCCGGGACTGTTACTATTAAGTTGCAAAATGCTTCCCTGAGAGGACACTACACCTCTGTTTGTGCCCATAAACAATTTATAAGTAAAATCATTTGTTGTTCCTTTAAATGCACCGCTAATTGCTATACGTTCCGGAATTTGAATATTAGGGGGTAAATTAAAGTAATTTTGCAAATCAGCTGACGATGTTATTAATCTATCTAAATTTAAATCCATAAATAATTTAGCAGGGTCGGGTAAACCAATAACATTTCCTGAAACAGACACCATCGTTGAATTTCCTGTTTGAATTGAAATATTGGCTATTTTTAAATTGTCGAGATAGCCGTTAGCTGATAAATTTAAAACGACTTTTAGTTTGAGATTCTTTTTTATTATCTCCTGATTGGACAATTGAGCATTGAACATCAAAATATCTTCTACTCCTACGATAGTATTTTTAAAATTTAAATTCAAGGCTACCTTACCGGGATTTTTCAACAATTGGTTTAGGCTAGGGTATTTGGTAGTTAACGAGCCGGAAATGTCGCTGTTTGAAGTTTTTAATGCTAGGCCATTCACACTTGCAGAAGTTGGAGTTAGTTTAAAGTCTCCTTTAAACTTTTTTATAATAAATCCAGATTTATCGAGGACATTTGCGCTTTTAACTTTCATTCCCGAAATTCCATTTTTATTGTAGATGTCTACAATTTCAAAGTCTTGTACGGAGATGTTTATATTTTGAGGATCAAACCCTGGTGTGGAAAGTGTATCAGGTCCTTTCATAACAAATAAAGATTCATTAATCTTTACACTTTTCACATCAATATTAAACGGAATATCAAATTTGTAATTAGCATCACTATCTTTTGCTTTGACTACTTTTTTTAAGGTTTTCTTATTGTCGAATGATAAAAAAGAAGAATTTGAAAGTTCAATGCTATTGGCCGAAATATCATTTGATTTCATGTTGAAATTTACCTCCTCAATAGCAAAATTGCCAGACTTCAAATAGAGTCGCGATGAATCAATTGTATTGACCATTTGAAAACTAGTACCGGTAATTGAAATGCCATCTGCATAAAAATGAGGCAGCATTCCATTATTAGAAGTAGTATCTTGAGATGAGGGTAAAAATTGGACAAAATCTATTTTAGAATTGTTGATTTCAATTTGACCTAAAGCAAATTGAAGACTGTCCAACTGCATTTGATTGACAGGAATAATTACTTCGGCTAGTTGAGTTGAAAGTTTAATACCTGAAACATCATCTTTAAAGTTGAAACGGATATTTGATAATTCAATTTTATCAATTGAAATTGCTAGTGGTTTCGAAGTTGAATCTTTGGGAATGGTATCAGTAGTATTTGCGAATGCGTTAATAAGAAAATTAA
>JBBQVM010000030.1:0-19318 GCA_038211525.1 Bacteroidia bacterium | reverse complement strand
CGTATTGTTGTGTTGCAGAAGTATCCACCACTTTAGAGGAGAGCCATCCATAAAAATAATTCAGTTCCAACCATTTTACCGGTTGCAGGTTGAGTTTTATTTGAGCAAACGACGGCGCACGACTAGTGAAAATATTTGCTCCATTGTAATTATTTCCCCAGGTAACATGGTCTTTAACCAGTCCAAGGTTCCACCATTTCCCATTCACGGTAATTCCGCCACGCATTTCGGAATATTCAACAGCATCGCGGTTGGTATATCCATAAGTTGGGTTTTTAAATCCTCCACCTGTTTCTTTTGTGAGGTAATTGGGTGAGGTAATGGATTTGCTCAGGTAATTATCACGCAGGCTTGCATAAACACCAAGATGTGTTCCGGCATAAAACATCATCTCGGCGCCGTTCCATCTGTGATAAACAGAACCGCTATCGTTGTTCCATATTTGACCACCAAGAATTGGATTCAAAGTAAACATAAAAGAGGAGTCGCGGTAATAAAAAAGATCGAGTCGTCTTTCACGATCACGTATTTTCTCCCTGTTTTTACCAAATAATTTCCGGGTTACAAAGGCTGCCTGGTCAGATGAATTAAGCTCCTTGTTATATTCTTTCAGGAAGAAGGCCAATTCTTTAGATTGGCGTTTATTGAGATCGGTATTTTTAGAATTAATTTCAACCAATTTGTTAGCTATAAATATTCTTGTATAAGGTTTGACGGCACTATTAAGATCAATAAATTTCATATTGGCCATCTCATCTAAAAATTCATAAATGGAGGTGTTATCAACATGCTGGTAAACCACCTGCGAGAACAAATAAGGAGCCGGTGAAAAAGTTAATAGTAACACCAACAAAGATTTAAGAATGTATTTCATTTGTCTGTTTTTTTGTAAAGATATAATAAGCTTACTCAGAAAAGGATGCGGAACCCATCAAAGATATGAACTAATCACAATTAACTATTTATTCAAAACGGAAAGGGCTGCGTCCCGAAAACCGTTCGCTGCTTGTTCCAGGGTGACATTCTTTAAAATAAAATCTCGTGCCCGTTGACCCATCAGTCGCGCCTCTTCTTTATTTTCGATTAACCAATCAATTTTGGAAGCAACCAATTGCCTATTGGTAAAGTCCACTTTGAAACCCGTTACTCCCTCTTCAATTAGGTCGAAAGTGGCACCGGCATTCGGGGACGACAAACAAGGAACCCCTGCCGCCATGGCTTCATTGAGAACCAATCCCCAGATATCGAAATCTGTTTGAAAAAGTAAACCACTACTTTTCGCAAAAAATGCAGGTATTTCACTTTTCTGGCGAAAGCCATGAAATTCAACCATTGAAGTGAGGTCATTATCAGCTACATATTTTTTCAGTTCATCTAAACTGGCACCATCTCCAATAATATCAAGACAAAAATCCTGTCGTTTTTCAGCGACTATTTTCACCGATTCGAGTAAAAGTTGAACATTCTTACGTGGTACCAAATATCCAAGATATGTGAACCTCGTAATATGATTGTTTGTTGAGTTTAGTTTTCTCAGTTCTTCAGTTTTTTCAGCAAAAAAACGTATGTCCACAGTATTTCTTCCAATAAAAACTTTATTGGCATTTGCGCCGGCATTCACCAGATATTGTTTGGCAAGGTTACCATAAGCAACAAATGCCGAGGCTCCTTTACATAAAATTTTACGTTGAATTTTACGTGGTAAACTACCACTTCTATTACCATGTTCAATCGATCCACTAAAAATAATATAGGGGGTACCCGTTAGCAGCTTTCTAAAGAAAATTTTCATAGTAGCAGACGAAAAACCGGCTACGATTACAGCATCCGGTTTCTCGGAACTCATAATTTTATTGAGTCCCTTGTATAAGAAATAACTTTTTTCGGAGTCGTCACCTATAGTATGAGCTTCATCTTTTAAAATTTCAAAATCATATTTAATTTCAGCAGGATCAATCTTGAAGAACCGGCGTTTATAACCTTCCGCACCGAAAATAATTTTTAAATGAATTTGTTTTTCCGCAAACTGACGGCTCATCTCATTAAAAAGTGGAATTCGGTAAGGGTTAGGAATATTGGTAATAAATAAAACTTTCTTCATAATTGATTACATCCATCTTTTAAACCACGCCATCAGAAAATAAACAGTCCAAAGGTTATTTGTATAATTGGTATTACCATTTCTTATTTCCTGCACATGTTTTCTCAATCCCTCTTCTCTAAAAATGCCGGTATTACTACAAAATTCCTTCATGTTATCTTCAACAAATTGCAACATCACTTGGCCCGACCATTCCCGCAAAGGGACACAAAACCCCATCTTTTTTCTATACAATATTTCGTTTGGCAGTATCCGTTCAAGAGATTTTTTTAAAATATATTTAGGTTCCCCATTTTTTATCTTGTAGGCAGAGGGAACAGAAAGGGCTGTATTGATGAGATGATAATCGAGAAACGGATTTCGTACTTCAATACTATTTGCCATGCCAAGTCTATCCATCCGATACAAATATTTGGCAGGAATAAGAAATTTGAAACCGAGATAACACATCCAGTCAACATCATTTAACCAGGGATGTTTTTTTTGTGCTTTAGAAAATTCTGATCTGTATTTTTTAATGACCTCATAGGAATCGGGGTTATCAATTTGCTGCATCCAATCCGGACTCAGAAAATTTCGTTTGGTATGTTCTTTAAAAGCTTTGGCTCCTCCACTAAAGAATTCTTCCTTGTGCACTCCTCTTTTAATCACTTCTCCTGCGGGAGTATCTTCACCATAAAAATTTCCTGCAATAGCAGCCACGCTATTTCTCACAAAGGAGGGCATAGCAGTAAATCGATGGTACCAGGGGTAGAGCCGGTAAAACTTTTTCCATCCTCTGTAACCTGCAAATAATTCATCGGCACCATCACCTGTTTGAACAACGATGGTTCCGTTTTCACGAGCGAGTTTTGAGATAAAATAAATGGGAATGCAAGTGGCATCTGCCATGGGTTCATCAAAAATATCCACTATTTTAGGAAGAAACTCTGCTATATCATCGGGCCCAACAATTTTTTCAAAATGTTCCGTTTTAAACATCTTCGAAATTTGTTGGGCATAAATTCTTTCATCATAGTCGGGTTGTCCTTCAAAGCCTACTGAATAGGTTTTGATAGGAGAATCGGAATAGTTTCGCATTAATGCAACTACCGCACTGGAATCAACTCCTCCACTCAGGAAAGCACCCACCGGTACATCAGCTACCATTCGGTATTTAACCGAATTATTTAGTTCGTCATAAACTTTATCAGCCAGTTGACTTTCTGTTTGAGAAGATAAATCTTTGTAATCGACGTGCCACCAAATTTTTTTATCATGAATTCCATTAACTGAAACGGTCATGCACTCAGCAGGAGCCATTTTGAAAATATTGCGGAACATGGTCTGAGGTGCATCCAGCTGATTAAAAGTTAAAAAATTGTAGAGTGCGTTTTTATCGGTCTCTGCTTTTATCCATGGAAGTGTAAGTAGTGCTTTTATTTCAGAAGAAAAGGCGAATATTCCATTTGTTGTTGAATAGTAAAAAGGTTTTTTGCCTGCGCGGTCAATTGCAATAAATAACTCACGGTTTTGTTGTTTGTAAAATGCTACTGAAAACATTCCATTCAATTCATTCAAGGCTTTGTGTCCTCGTTCGGCATACAGTGCCATTAGAATTTCAGTATCACTTGAGGAATGAAATTTCCTATTTGGAAATTGTTGCTTTTTTATTTCAGCATAATTATAAATCTCACCATTAAAAACGATCATATTATTCTGATCATCCTTCATGGGCTGATGTCCTTCGGCAGAAAGATCGATGATGCTGAGCCTTCGATGTCCCATGGCAATGCCGCCTTCGAGGTCAACAAAAATTCCATCATCATCCGGACCCCGATGGGCGATGGCTTGGTTCATATTGCGTATCAGCAATTCGGTATTTGCCGGTAGCGCCTCCCCAATACTCATTAATCCGTTTATTCCACACATAAATGTATCGGCAAGTGTTTTTAGTCGATGATTTTGGCTGTTTGATGCAAGAGGTGCAAATTTACGTCAAAGTGAGGCAATTTTCGGCCAAAATTTGAACAGCTCTGGTTAGGAAGTGCCTGAAAATAGAACCCACACAAATACTATCTAATTGATATTAAGCATTATGTGAGCCTTAGCAAGAATTTTGTTACTTATTTCATGACAAGTAAATAGTATTGATATTGTAGAGATTACGGAGTAAAAAAGCCAGTTGATTAAGAAAATGTTCTCCGGGTACAAATCGATTGGGCCGCCAAATGAAATTTACAGGTCACAATTAAGTATTTCAGCCGAGAAATTTGCAACAGTACCCAAATTTTCAATTTTGGTAGGTATTGATGAGCCATAAGAAAAGATTTTTAAGCTAGATCCAAAAGAAACTACCGATGAACAAGTCATTGAAGGCCCGGCAAACAATGCTTTTTGATGGGAATTGAAGCTGGTTTATTGGTCATGTGAAAAATAGATTTGTCAGATGTAAAATTTATAAAAATAGTGTAAAAGCCTAGTAATATCATCAAAACGCATTAATTGAGAGGTTATTCATTTTTTAATTGGCAGAAAACCTCCAGGTCACTGTTCATCTTAAATAGATCGTTTTAGTCAATTTGGGTTGAGGAATTGATTAATTTTGTCTTTCTATTCCTTATTCCATGTATCAATCTTGTAAATTACATCGATATAGCATCGTATTTTTAATTGTCATAATCAGTTTCGTCTCTTGCGATTCACGTCGAAGCAAGTCTACTAACAAAGTGCTGGTAAACGGTGTAACTCCTGAGTTTGAAAAATACTGGAATTCAGAAGATGCTGAAATTACAGTTTACAATTTAAAGCAGGCACGGTATGGGGAATTGCGACAAGGGGAGGCGGTATTAATTTTTAAAACTGAAAAATTTTCAAGAACCAGACAGTTAAGATTGAGGAATCTGAAAGAAAGTAAAAAGGAAAATATTACTGTACTGGAAATGAATTTTTCCAGGAGTTTCTCAACCGGGTTGTCGATGAATTCATCCATGACTATGGTACAAACGCCTGTGAATCCCAGGGAAGGGCCCTATGCACTGAAAGTTACCAGCTCCATGCAGGAGTGGGAAGGGAATTTGTTTTCTCAATTAAATCTGGAAGCAAACAAATACACTGTTCAGCTTAGAAGTCACCAGGAGTCAGAGGGTGATCAGAATCGTGTTGCACTACTGGCAATACCGGAAGATCAGGTTTGGAGTATTATTAAAATTAATCCTAAAAATTTGCCGGTAGGGGATGTGGATATGATTCCAGGATTGTTGTCGCAGCAATTGCGAAATACCGAAATTAAAGCTTTAAAGGCACATGCAGTTGTTTCAAAAGCAGACCCTGTTGAATTCATGGGTTTGCAATCGACACTTAAATATGTAATTGTATATCCAACAGATAATAGAACTCTTGAAATATTTTTTGCTAGTTCGTTTCCACATGAAATTTATGGTTGGAAAGAAACCTATGTGGATGGCGTAGGAATGAAGTCCCATAAATTAACCACCACAGCAATGAGAAAAAATGGAGTGAAAGCGAATTTTGAAAATTTTTATAGTGGTGCGTTTAATAACATGCGGGATTCTTTAGCAGGTATTCAGGTTAATGGCGGTGACTCTAAAACCGGACAAGAATCAAAATCAAATTAATTTTTTTTACCAAAGAATTCTTGCATTTTTTTAAAGCGGAAATCAAAAATATCTCGTAGTTGTTTTTTTACAAAGAGTGAATTGGCCAAGCGACCCAATGGCCCTAATGGAAGGGCGTAGTGCACCAGATCATGCATCTCAACTCCTCCGGGCACTTCTTTAAAAAAGTGTTTATGATGCCAAAATGAATAAGGGCCAAATCGTTGTTCATCTACAAAATAAGAGGGCTCATTTACATGAGTAATTTCGGTAACCCAAGAAAGTGGTATTCCTAATAAAGGTTTAACAATATAAGTAATTAATTGGCCGCTGTACATTTTTTCACCTTTGAAGCCGGATGTAATTTCAAAACCCATTTCAGGTGGTGTCATTTTTTGTAAGTTGGCAGGTGAACTAAAAAAATCCCAAGCTTCGTCAATTGAAATTGGAAGTAGTTGAGTTGCTTCAAGAGAATATATTTTCATTTGGGCCGATAAAATAAGATTATTGTGTTCGCTAAAAAAACAACAATTGAGGCTAAAAAGTTTAAATGGAAATCAAATTCTTATTTTACCAATTCTCCATTGAGTTTCATCAATTCTGTTTCAGATAATTTAGCCTGGTACTGGGATTCAATCCAACCGGCATTGGCCGATTCGTAAGAATTTTGAGCCTCCTTCAACTGAATCCCTGAGATACTTCCAATGCGATAGGCCTCCAATGCAACTGTAACATTCTCCCTGGCGAATTCAATATTTGATTGCTGAAGTTTGGAGAGTTCGAGATCGTTTAAAAAACGTCGGTAGGCAGCATAAACATTAAAATCGATGCTTGAACGCGTATCCTGCAAAAGCAACTGTGCTGATTGAAAATTCAATTTTGCGTTTTGAATTTCTCTTGAAGTATTAAATCCATTAAAAATGTTCCACGATAGTGTGAGGCCGGCATTAAATCCTTTATTTTGATTCAGCAATGAAAAACCAACCTCATTTTTTACTTGTGAATAATTGTAGTTAAGGTTTAAATCCAGTTGAGGGTAACGTGCCGCCTGGCTTTCGCGGATGATTTTTTTATTGATCTCTGCATTTTTTGAGTAAAGAAAAATTTCTTTGTTGGTATTGAGAACAGATTTTCTTAAATCATTGTATTCAGGTTGGTAGGTGATGGAAATGGAATCGGTAAGAATGAAATCTGAAAATTCAGTTTTACCAAGCAAGCGATTGAGTGCCACCATGGCATTATCCAGCTCTTTTTTGAGAGCTAAAATTTCTGCCAGTCGGGTGTTTCTATCAACTGTTGCCTGCAGCATTTCGAGCTTTGAAGCTGAACCAATTTCAAATCGCTTTTGAGCAATTTTAATTCTGTCGTCGTTTATTTTTATGTTTTCATTCAGAACGTTTATCTGCTGTTGAATTTTTACTATATTAAAGTAGCTGCTTATCACATCAGAAACCGTATTTTAAATTGCTATTTTGAGTTGAATGGTGGAGGCTTCTTCAGTTAATCCTAATCTTGATTTAGCGGCGAACATCTTCAATCCATCAAAAAGAGTCCAGGTAACCCTTGCTCCGGCATTGATGTTGTCGGTAGATGCGTTGTTACTATTGACCTCATTTCCGTTACTGTATTTTTGTTTGGTATTATTGCGCGAATTGCTGATTGTTGCATTTAGATCAAGTGATGGAAGGAATCCGGCATTACCTAATGAATTGTTGTTTTTTGAAATCTCATTAGAATTTCTTGAAATTTGTATGAAGTAATTATTTTTTAAAGTAGTTTCAATTGCCGATGTCAACGACAAATTTTCCTGTGCAAATGTTAAAGAATGGAAAATAAAAAGACAAAGGAAGACTCCAATCGTGTGCTTCATGCTTTTATGGAAATATTTGTGTGACATATTAATTACTCCTCCGTACTTTCTAAATTTCGCTTATTGCGCGACATAAATGAATACATGGCTGGAATGACAAACAGTGTTAATATCAAACTAAATAACAGTCCGCCAATAATGGCAATTCCCATCGATTTGCGACTCTCTGAACCGGCACCTAATGCCAGGGCAATTGGAATGGCACCAAGAACAGTAGCGAGTGTTGTCATCAAGATAGGTCGCAGTCGAGCTTCAGCAGCCTGAATAATTGCTTGTGATTTTGGAACACCTTTATCGCGAAGTTGGTTGGCAAATTCTACAATAAGAATTCCATTTTTCGTGACCAGTCCAATTAACATGATGATACCAATTTGGCTGAAGATATTTAATGTTTGATTAAAATACCATAATGCAAGAAGTGCTCCTGCCAGGGCCAACGGTACTGTAACCATAATTACCAAAGGATCAATGAAACTTTCAAATTGAGCAGCTAAAACGAGGTAGATTAATAGGAGCGCGAGTAGAAAAGCGAAAATAATATTGGATGAACTTTCAGCAAAGTCGCGGGAAGGGCCGGTAAGGGATGTTGAAAACGAATCATCGAGCACCTTATCTGCAATTTCCTGCATTGCTTTAATACCATCGCCAACTGTTTTCCCCGGAGCCAATCCGGCAGAAACTGTTGCCGACATGTATCGGTTGTAGTGATAAAGCTGAGGAGGATTACTTTGTTCTTCAATGTTTACTAAATTATCGAGCTGTATCAGTTCCTCTTTATTGTTTCTTACATACATCGATTGCAGATCGAGAGGCTCGTCTCTATTCTCTCTGTCAACTTGTCCTATTACTTGGTACTGCTTTCCACTCATATCAAAATAACTAAACCGCTGCCCGCTAAATGCAAGTTGTAAAGTTTGAGCAATATCCATTACTGAAACGCCAAGATTTTTAGCTTTGTCACGATTAATTGAAATAACCAATTCAGGTTTATTAAATTTCAGATTTGCATCTACACCTTGGAAGACAGGATTTTTGTTAGCTTCATCCATGAATTCTGGCAAAGCAGTTTTTAGCTTTTCAAAATTAGGAGCTTGAAGTACAAATTGAACAGGTAAACCACCCCGAGCCGCCTGACCACCCGCTGAAATCGTTTGTTCCTGAATAACAAAAACTTTAGCTTCAGAAAAAGATTTCGTTTTTCCGGTAAGATATTCTGCAATTTGATTTTGACTTCTTTTACGTTGGGACGGGTCTGTAAGAACCAATCTGCTGAAACCGGTGTTAACAGCACCTGAACCTGAGAAGCCGGGTGCTGTTACCGTAAGCATTACCTGTTTTTCCGGTAACGAATCATTTATAAAGTCGACCATTTTTAAAATAAAACGGTCGGTATAATCATAAGAGGAACCTTCGGGTGCAGTTATTGAAAATCGGATATAGGATCGATCTTCCAGTGGTGCCAATTCAGATTGCAAAAATGAATTTATTAAAAAGATTAAACCAAAAGAGCTAAAAATAATTACTAATGCGATCCAACGTTTGCGCATAAACGCAGTTAGTGAATTTGCATAACTGTTATTCAATCTCTGAAAAAATGGTTCTGTTAAGTCATAAAATTTAGAATGCTTATGTTTTTTGCGGATGAGTCTTGCATTAAGCATTGGTGTAAGTGATAAGGACACGAAAGCTGAAATAAGTACAGCCCCGGCAAGTACAACACCGAACTCCCTGAATAATCTTCCAACAAATCCCTGTAAGAAAATTACAGGTAGAAATACAGCAGCCAGTGTTACAGAAGTAGAAACCACAGCAAAGAAAATTTCTTCTGAACCCTTCTTCGCGGCTTCAATGGGTTTCATACCTTTTTCTACTTTCTTAAAAATGTTTTCAGTAACCACAATTCCGTCATCTACTACCAACCCGGTGGCTAAAACTATTGCCAATAGCGTTAGTACATTGATTGAATATCCCATGAGGTACATAATAAAAAATGCACCAATCAACGATACCGGAATGTCAATCAACGGTCGGAATGCAATCAGCCAATCGCGAAAGAAAAGGTAGATAATTAAAATAACTAAAAGAATGGCTATTAAAAGTGTTTCCTGAACTTCGGTAATGGACATTTTAATGAACCGGGTGTTGTCGAGCGCAATATCCAAAGAATAATCTTCCGGAATTTCTTTTTTAATTTGTTCTACCCGTTTATAAAATTCGTCAGCAATTTCAATATAATTGGCACCAGGTTGTGGAACCAATGCAATACCAATCATGGGAACGCCCGATTGCCTAAGAATAGTCTCTTCATTTTCAGGACCTAGAACTGCATAACCAATATCACTTAATTTAATCGATTGATCACCTGAATTTTTTATAATAAGATTGTTAAATTCCTCCTCAGTAGAAAATTTCCCTGATGTTTTTACGGTGAGTTCTGTATTATCACCGGCTATTTTACCTGTTGGCAACTCCACATTTTCACGATCAAGAGCCAACTTAACATCTAGTGGTGTTAATTTGAATGCAGATAATTTAGAAAGGTCGAGCCAAATGCGCATAGCATATTTTTTCTGACCCCAGATTTGAACAGAACTAACACCAGGAATAGTTTGTAATCTTTCTGCAATTACATTTTCGCCATAATCAGAAACTTCAAGATGGTTCTTGGTATTACTCTGTAAGGTCAACGATAAAATCGCATCCGAATTAGCATCCGACTTAGTAACAACAGGTAGTCCATCAATATCCTGAGGCAATTGACGCACTGCTTGCGATACTTTATCCCGAACATCATTCGCTGATGCTTCCAAATTTTCATCCAGATTAAATTCTACAGTAATAACGCTGGAGCCTTGATTGCTGGCCGATGAGATTGTTCGAATGCCGGCAATTCCATTAATGGCTTTCTCCAATGGCTCGGTAATTTGCGATTCAATTACATCTGCATTTGCACCGGTATAGGAAGTCCGAACGGTAATGATTGGAGGATCTATTGATGGATATTCTCTAACTCCTAAATAATTGTACCCTATTAATCCAAAAATTACAATGGTGAGCGACATCACAATTGCAAGGACGGGTCGTTGTATACTTATGGAGGAAAGTGACATAAATTATTTAAAGAGAAAGATCTAAACTAATTACAATTATTTTTTACTGATAATCACATTCACATTCATACTATCTTTAAGTTGCATAATTCCGGTAGTTATAATAGTGTCGCCAGCTGCAAGTCCGGAAAGCACTTCAATATTATTTTCACTTCTTATTCCGGTAGTAACCGTTTGAGAGATGGCCATTCCATTTCTGCATACCAATACCTTTTTTCCTTTTAATACCGGAATGATTGCTTGCGTAGGCACTGTGATGGCACTATCGGACCTACTTAAAATGACATTCACTTTGGCAAATGAACCGGGAACTATTTTTCCTGAATGATTTTCAGTGAGCGCCCTTATTTTTAACGAACGAGTAGCTTGATCTATTTTTGGTTCGATGGCAAATATTTTGCCGGTGAATACTTCAGAAGCACCTTCAATAGTGAAAGTAATTTCTTTGCCTGAGCTAATGTAAGAACTGTATTTTTCAGGAATAGAAAAATCAATTTTTACAGGATCAATCTGCTGCATGGTCGCGATTAGAAAATTTTGATTGACAAAACTACCTTCACTTATATTCCTTAGTCCTATCTGTCCGGTAAATGGTGCACGAATTTCAGTTTTAGCAATTTGTGCCTCCGTATATTTTATATCCGCATCAATAGTCGCGAGTCCATTCATAACATCATCATATTCTTCGCGACTGATTCCATTTATGTCGAGCAACTGTTTTTGACGGTCAGATTTTTCAACACTAATTTTTCTATTGCTTTTTAGTTTGCTGAGTTGGGCTTGTAAATCGGAATCATTAATTTTAACTAACAAATCGCCTTTGTTAACTTTGGTGCCTTCTTTAAAATTGAGTTGTGTAATTTTCCCTCCCACTTCCGTGCGCAATTCAACTTCTTCATTCGCCATAACAGTACCTGATGAAAATATTTTTTCATCAAGAGATACATCCTTCAAAACCACCCCATCCACCTTCATTCCAGCGCTTTTCTTTGCCTGACTTGCCGGAGAATTTTCCGATACATCCTTATTCAGAAAAAAAATCTTTATCAGCGCAAGCGCCACAATAAAAAGAATAATATAAAGTAGGGTTCTGCTTTTAAACATTGTACGGCTATTTGTAAGGAAGAAATAAAGTGCAAATATATGTCATAACATGTAATAAGGGGGTGATGTTATTGAAAAACTAACAGATTTTATTAAAAAAATTATATTTTGGTGTTATATCCGAGATATTAGTGAGCCAAAATGGACAAACGGACACTGTTTTCTGGAGCAAAAATGATTTAATGCTGAGAGGCGGGAATCTTCCAAATAGTATCGGCAATATTCAAAAAAAGATAAACTTATTCAGGCCTTTTCTTCACGGAAATATTTAAAGGGAACCAGCAGCATGCCAAAACACTCTCCATCTTCCTTATTAAAATGTTTGTGATGCATTTTATGGGCTCTTCTTATGGCTCTAAGGTACCAATTGTTGCTATTTCTGAAAATTTTAAACCTTTGATGAATAAAAATATCATGAACCATAAAATAACAAAATCCGTAAAGGGCAATGCCTATACCCATGAACAATCGAATGTCGTTTCCATTTAATACTCCAAAAAACATCAGCAAGCAACTGGGTATGGCAAAAATAAGGAAGAAGGAATCATTTCTTTCAAAAAAGCCCGTGTGTCCCTGATGATGATCACGATGTAGCATCCAAAGTTTACCATGCATTACATATTTGTGGGTCACCCAGGCCACAACTTCCATAAAGAGAAATGTGGCTATGAGTGCAACAACTTTAATAAATAGTTCCATTTGAGTGCAAAATTAATGAATCGATTTCTAATTTAAGAAACAAGAATGAATTTAGTTTCTTAAAAGGATTTTTAAAACAATTGAAATTCTATAAAAGTTTAATAATTTAAGTTGTTTTTAGGAGTATACTTTACGGATGGTGACTGAATCACAGGCAATTAGGTGTTATCTAAAAGGAAAATTAACAATAAAGGAGGATCCCTCTCCCGGACTGGATTCAACCCAAATGGAGCCATTATGCATAGCTACTATTTTTTTACAGATGGCTAAACCAATTCCCGTTCCCGAATATTTATTTCTACTGTGAAGGCGTTGAAACATATCAAATACTTTTTCCTGAAATTCCTTTTCAATTCCAATCCCGTTATCATTTACCGTAAAAGTAGATTGAATATCGTCGTTATAGGAGGTAATATTAATACGCGGAATCTTTTCACTTTTATACTTAATGGCATTTCCTATCAGGTTCTGCATTAGCTGCAAAAACTGATTTCTGTTTGCAAATATTTCGTTAAGTCCTGAGTAGGAAATTATGGCTCCTGTTTCTTTTATCTCGTTTTCGAAAATGCGGAGAACTTCCTTAATTTCATTTTCCGGATTAAATTTTTCAGGACTAGTCTCATGAATAAATAATCGTGAATACTCTAAGAGATCATTGATAAGTTCTTTCATTCTTTCAGCTCCATCAACAGCAAAATGAATGTACTCTTTTCCTTTGTCATCAATCACGTGTTCGTACCGAGATTTAAATAATTGCAAAAAGCTGCTTATCATTCTCAATGGTTCCTTTAAATCATGAGAGGCGATGTATGCGAATTTTTCGAGTTCATTATTAGAAGACTGCAATTCAATGGCTCGTTTTTCCAAACTATCATTGAGTTGCTTGAGCATCAGTTCTGAATTTTTTCGTTCAGAAATATCTTGCATTGCCCCAACCATTCGAATCGCTTTTCCATGCTCATCTCTGATGATAAGTCCTCTGTCGTAAACATATGAAAAAACGCCATCTGCTTTTATAAAGCGGTATTCGTCTTCCCAGTACATCAGATGATCTGAACTCATCACTTTCATGAATTCATCAAATGTGTGAGCTCGGTCGTCAGGATGAATATGATTTTTCCAATCTTCAAGGGTGTAAGGTTTTAATTCCGAATCGTAACCGAAAAGTTTTTTCATACTCTTACCCCAATTCATTACATTATTAACGATATCCAAATCCCAAATGGCGTCGTTGGTTGCAGCAAGAACTGTTTTGTAAAGCTCATTTGAAAATTCAATGGTATCCCTTGTTCTCTTGTGCTCTAACAACACACTTATCAAGTAAGAAAAACGTTCCAGTTTTTTTGCTTCTTCAACATCGGGGAGCTTACTCTCCTTTATGTAAATACCCAAACTTCCCATTACTTCACTTTTAGAATCGAGCAATGGAAACGACCAGCACGAAACAAAACCAAGTGAAACTGCAAGCGCATTGCAATTAGTCCAGAGTGGATCAGTTTTTATGTCGTTAACAAAAACAGGTTGCTTTAAATAGGATGCTGTTCCACACGACCCTGAATTGAGGCCCGTTGGAATTCCATTTAGGGCATCGGTATATTCAGAGGGAAGAGAAGGGGAAGAGAGATGGTTTAGAAATTTTCCCGACTTATCGAGTTCCATCAGTCCGGCATGATAACCCGGGAATATTTTCTCAAGTCCTTTCAACAAATAATTCAACGTATTTTGGATGGGCGATTGTGTTGCATGCAATACATGCACTTCGCGTTCGATGGTTAAAATTTGTTCGGTTTGAATCTGACCTGTTATATCTTTTATAAAAACCGAAAATTCGTTTTCAAACGGATAAGCTCTGAACTGAAACCATTTTTTGTACTCAGGAAAATAATTTTTATATTCAGTATATCCTTTTGTATCAATGGCATTTTTTAGAAAAGTTTCTAGATTGAGATGATTCGATGGAAACAAAACAGGCATGCGTTTTCCACGAATTGTTTGTTCATTTAGTCTCAAAATTCGAATGGCTTTTGGATTCACCGATTCGACCCGATAACTACTGTCGAGCGTGAAAATCCCATCCTTGAAATGAGTAAAAAGATCGAGAAGTTTTTCCCGGTTAAAAACTAATGACGCATTCGACTCCATTGCAAATTTTTTGTTTCCTGAAAGGTATAGAATGAATTCTAAATTATGATGAGTAAAATTAATGAAAAAGGGATGTCCGAATAGAATAATGTGTTAAAGTTTGGAATGAGGACTCTGGTTTTATTCACTGTAATCCCAAGCTGATCGTATGTTAAAAATTGAAGATTATAATTGAATTATAAAATTATATCATTTAAAATCAATGAACTATAAATTAATTAGATAATTATATGAGAGTAAAAAAACTATTTAGTCTTAGAGTATCAATATGTTAAGGGTAATAAATTTAGGTATTTTGCGTAGGTTTGCTATAAAATAGTTCGCAATTGGATAGAAATACCTATTAAATCAATTGAAAAAATAAATATTGAAATAACTGGCAATGAAAAAATAATTACAATTGACAGGTAGGAATATGTTTAAATAAAATTTCACTTATTGCTTGGATTTGGTAAAATTAAAAATTTTAGACTTAACGCCACTTTATAACTAATTTTTATCTCCCAAACGCACTCATCAATCAATAACTTACTTTTATATATGAAAATACTTGGCAAAAATCCATCCGGAACCTACAAAAAATTAGTTAACCGGTCTGAAAATTACAAAAACGGAGAATTTTTAAATAGTGCACCTACGGTAACTATTCCTAAAGATGTATCGATGGTGGATATGATGAAAGATTATTTCAATACGCCGAAAGATCGAATTCCTCAATCACCTGTTCGAAGTGTTAAAACGAATATGAATAAAATAGATTCAGCTAAACCTGTAATCACCTGGTTCGGACATTCATCCTATCACATTCATATTAATGGAATAAATATTCTGGTCGACCCGGTTTTCTGCGGCCACGCATCACCATTTTCATTTATGGTGAAAGCATTTAACGGTGCTAATATTTATTCGCCGGACGACTTTTCAAAAATTGATTTATTGTTGTTGACACACGATCATTACGATCACCTCGACTACAAAACAATCGTGGATTTGAAAAACAAAGTTTCAAAAATTGTTTGCTCTCTTGGTGTTGCAGCCCATTTAGTTTACTGGGGTATTGATAAAAAAATAATCACCGAACTCGATTGGTGGCAAATTACTAAGGTTGGCGATATTAACTTAACAGCTGCACCTGCCCGTCATTTTTCGGGAAGACTTTTCAAACGTGCTCAAACGTTATGGTCGGCATTTGTTTTGGAAACAGCAGGCTATCAGTTATTCCTTGGCGGAGATTCCGGATATGGGGAACACTTTACTGAGATCGGAAAACGATTTGGTGAATTTGACATCGCCATTCTGGAAAGTGGTCAATACAACTCCAAATGGCCCATGATTCACATGACACCCGAAGAAACCGTTCAAGCCAACATCGATCTTAATTCAAAAATGTTGTTGCCGGTCCATTGGGGAAAGTTCGCACTAGCCTTTCATTCCTGGAACGAACCACCGCAAAGAGTGGTAGCTAAAGCGAAGCAGCTTTCCGTAAATTATACTATTCCTAAAATTGGAGAAAGTATTGTTGTTGGAGAAGCGGGAAGAGTGATTGAGTGGTGGAAGTGAAGAAAAAGTAAAAATTATTCTGAGGTTATTTTTTAACGAAAAGTGATTTAGAAGTACTAAACCAAAATTTCAACTTTTCATTCTTGTTTCTACTCATTAACTCCTGTTTTAAATTTGAATACACTCAGTTCTAATTCTTGCTATTTTTAATAGAATCCTTTTTGGCAGCTTTATCGCGACTCTTAAAAAATCCCCTCAGCAAAAAATTATGTTGAGCGGCTTCCAGGTCTTCATCTAATTTTTTGGAACTCGTTTCCAGGTTTTTTAGGGTTTCTTTTAAATGGGTTCCTGCTTCTTCATCATGCAATAAAACACCTACTGTTGTTTTGGAGTTACTTCCTGCCGCATTCAGGTTAGTGATAAAAACATTTGCCGTATCAGCCATTTGTTGTAATTGCAGCACCGATGCTTTTAAAGAATTAAAAACTACCGTATCGGTCGACAACTCATTCGCCAGCGTTCCTTTGGTATTTAAGCCTTCGCTAAAAGCTGAAAGAGAGTTCATCATCTGTTGAGCTTTCGCGGATGCGTTTTGAAGAGATGCCGTAGCAGCGTTGATGTTATCATATACAGAATTGTCGCCTAGAAGTTTTCCAACTGTGCCTTCACCACCAACAATTTTTTTACTGATCGTTTTAAAATCAGTGGTGATTGCCAGCAAATTTTTATTGTTTTCTTGCAGGGTGTTAATCATATCATCAGATGAAAATGTTTTTTCAACTTCGAGGGTATCACCTTCCTGAACTTCATCAGATTTTGCGCTGCCTCCATATATCACCAAAATCTTATTTCCTATTAATCCATCAGTACTCAGTTTTATCTTGGCATCTTTACGTATGTATTGTTGTGCTTTTGTTTCAATTTTCATTCCTACTTCAACTTGTGAATTACCATAGAATTTCAAGTTGGTAACGGTACCTATTTTTACTCCTGAGAACCAAACATTATTACCTAACTGCAATCCACCCACGTCTTCAAATAATGCTACTATTGGCATTTTTCTTTTAAAAGTATTGTGCAGGTTACCTACCATAAGAATTCCTGCTACCAGAAAGAGTAGACCTACAAAAATAAAAATACCAACTACTACTCTTCGTTTATTTGATGATTCATTCATAATTTATTGAATAAAATTGTAATTAAAAAAACTTTTTACCTGATCGTTATCTGTATCAAACACTTCTTCAAAGGAGCCAACTTTTAAAAATTTGCCGTCAAGCAGCATGGCTACTCTATTGCAAGTTGCTTTGGCACAAGTGAGGTCGTGAGTAATGATGACCGAACTGGTATTATATTTTTGCTGCACTTGATTGATAAGTTCATTAATTTCGGTACTGGTAACAGGATCTAATCCGGAAGTAGGCTCATCGTACAACATAATTTGCGGCTTTAGAATTAGCGTGCGAGCAATACCTATTCTTTTTCTTTGTCCCCCGGACAAATCTGCAGGCATTTGATTTATTTTATCAATCAGTCCCACTGCATCCAAAGTTTCATTTACTGCTTGATCTACCTCTTTTTTACTAAGATTTTTTACATTCATAGTTAACGGAAAAGCCAGATTCTGGTAAACATTCATACTGTCATACAAGGCACTACTTTGAAATGAAAATCCAATGTGAAGTCGTAAAGCATCCAGTTCTTTATGATTTAATTTATCTACTTGCTGACCAAGCACAATCACTTCTCCTTTATCGGGTTTAAGCAATCCTGCAATAATTTTAATTAAAACTGATTTACCTGTTCCTGATTTACCAAGTACTGCAACATTCTCACCTTTAAAAACATTAAAATCTACTCCTTTTAAAACATGTAAATCATCAAATGATTTATACAATCCACGAACAGTTATTACCGATTCCGATTTGTTAATGATGTGTTCATTCGTCTGTTCCATAATATTAATAGAATCGAATCCAATTAGCAAGCTGAACGATAATAATTTCTTCCACAAAAATGAGAAACATAGCAAGCACTACGGCCTGATTGGCAGCTTTCCCTACACCTCTTGTTCCCTGTTTAGCGTTATATCCTTTGTAGCACCCAACGATACCGATCGTAAATCCAAACACAATTGATTTAGTAACTGCGGAGAAAATATCAAGAAAGGTCAGGGTTTTAAAAGTACCCTGAAAAAAACTGACTATGCTGGTAGCTTCTTCTAAATGAACGTTGATATACGAGCCATAGAGGGCAACTGCACTGCAGTAGAGAGCCAGCACCGGAATAGTAATTGTGGTTGCAAGCACTCGGGTTACCACTAAATATTTAAAGGGATTTATCGCAGAAACCTCCATGGCTTCTATTTGCTCAGTAACTTTCATGGAACCGAGTTCAGCACCTATGCTGGAGCCTACTTTTCCGGCACAGATCAGTCCGGTTACCAACGGGCCTAAAGCCTTTATAATTGCAATGCCTATTAGAGAGGGTAACCACGACTGTGCACCAAAATCTTCCAGGGAGGGACGCGATTGCTTGGTGAATACAATGCCAATGATAAAACCGGTTACTGTTATTAGCGCAAGAGATCGGTATCCTACCTCGAAACATTGATTTATTATTTCCTTGATATGAACCGGAGCCTTAAACACCTCCTTAAAAAAGCGCATGTTAAAAGTCCATGCTTTATGAACATCTGAAAAATATTGATCAAGCCCCTTTGAAATCACATACTTCTTAGACGGGGGATTTGAATTCATACCTAACTAATTTGATGTTACCCTAATTTTTAGTTATTTCAGGACCTTTATGAAGCTTAGTCAACACCTTAAGTTGATTAATGTTAGTAATTCCAAAAAATTTGTGTGCAGAATAAAAATAGTTTCTTCTCAAATATACGAAATTGAAAATTAAACACTCTTTTTCTCTCCAATGTGGCAATTGCAAAGATGGTTGTTTGAAATGGGGTTATGGTGAAAATATGATAATATGTGGCAACTATTGTTTAGAAAAGTATCGATTTACTGCGAAGTGAGGGGGGTATTTTGGAGTTTTATAAAAATGAACAGTTTTCCGGTTGAGATTTAAAATTTAACCTGTCAGGTGATATACAGGATATTTTTAAAGAGATAACAAGTTTTGATGGGCGTTTGGTCCCAATCCTTAATTGTCAACAACTCCTGCCGAAAATTCACTC
>JBBQVM010000029.1:0-19441 GCA_038211525.1 Bacteroidia bacterium | reverse complement strand
CAGCCCGGCAGCTTCAATAATTTCCACTTGCTGATATTCACCGGGACTTATATCCGCAGCTATTTTCTCAATACGCTGATCCTTAATAAGAACATCGGAAATATAAACCTGTCCCTCATTTACAATTGTGGCTTGTTTGATAAGAGTATACATTTGTTGGTATTTGAACTCTAAAGTATTCAATTATTCGTTCAATTCGCGCTCGGGATGACATAAGATACATTCGCCAGCGACTCAACCCCAAAGGCGGCAGCAGTAGCAGTAGCAGTAGCAGTAGCAGTCAGCAGCCAACAGCCACATCAGCAGCAGCCAACAGCCACAGCCGCAGCAGCAGCCACAGCCAACTGCTACAGCTTAAAAACCAACCATCTCCTCCGGTTTCACCCATTCATCAAATTGCTCGGCGGTAACATAGCCAAGATCGATGGCAGTTTGTTTTAACGTTTTGCCCTCTTTGTGGGCTGTTTGGGCAATTTCAGCGGCTTTGTAGTAACCTATTTTGGTGTTGAGTGCGGTTACCAGCATCAACGAGTTTTCGAGATTTTTCTGAATGTTATCATACAGCGGGGCAATACCTACTGCGCATTTGTCATTAAACGAAACACATACATCACCTATTAAACGGGCACTGTGCAGGAAATTATAGATCATTACCGGCTTAAACACATTCAGTTCAAAATGTCCGGTTGCTCCGCCAATATTAATAGCAACATCATTACCAAGAACCTGCGCAGCCACCATCGTCATGGCTTCACATTGAGTAGGGTTTACCTTACCCGGCATAATAGATGAACCGGGTTCGTTGTCGGGAATGTATAATTCACCAATACCACATCGCGGACCGGAGGCAAGCAGACGGATATCGTTACCAATTTTCATCAAACTACACGCAACAGTTTTGAGTGCACCGTGTGTTTCTACAATAGCATCGTGAGCAGCTAGTGCCTCGAATTTATTTTCAGCAGTTATAAAAGGAATTCCGGTTAACGAGGCAATGTTACGTGCAACATTCACCGAATAACCCTGAGGTGTGTTGATTCCGGTCCCCACCGCCGTACCACCAAGTGCCAATTCAGCAAGATGCAACAAGGTATGTTCGATGGCTCTGATGCCGTGATCAAGTTGCGAGGTATAACCGGATAATTCTTGTCCGAGGGTGAGTGGTGTAGCATCCATTAAATGGGTACGACCAATTTTTACCACCTTCATAAATTCCTTAGATTTGGCAGCAAAGGTGTCGCGTAATTTTTTTAAACCAGGCAGCGTACAATCGACCAGCATTTTATATGCGGCAATGTGCATGGCAGTAGGAAAAGTATCGTTGGAGGACTGCGATTTATTCACATCGTCATTAGGATGAATGATTTTCTTTTCATCGGTAAGTTTGCCGCCACTGATTACATGAGCACGGTAGGCGATTACCTCATTAACATTCATATTGGATTGTGTTCCCGAACCGGTTTGCCACACCACCAATGGAAATTCATCACTCAGCTTTCCCGCAAGGATCTCATCACACACCTGCCCTATTAAATCGCACTTTTCTTTACTCAAAGTTCCGGCATCAAGGTTGGTTAGGGCAGCGGCCTTTTTCAAATAAGCAAATGCCTGAATAATTTCCTTCGGCATTTTGTTGATGTCTTGCGCTATTTTAAAATTTTCGATAGAACGTTGGGTTTGTGCACCCCAATATTTGTCGGCAGGAACTTGTACCTGACCCATGGTGTCTTTTTCGGTTCTGAACATGATGATTAAATTAAAAATTATTAATTAAAAATTAAGAATTGGATTTGGATTTTTTAAGGAAGTCGATTATTTTTTCGACGGGTCTGCCGATGATGGCTTTGTCGCCGTGAATGATAATGGGTCGTTCAATTAGTATTGGATTTTTATTTAGGATTTTGAGCCATTGCGCACCCGATATTTTCCGATGCTCGTATTTTTCCTTGTACAAGGGTTCTTTTTTTCTAACAATGTCCTCGGGCTTCCCTCCTATCATTCTAACTATTTCACTCAATTCTTCTACCGTTGGAGTATCCACCAAATATTCTACTGTTTCAATTTTCTCTTTGCTGTTTTCTTTCAGCATTTGAAGAGCGGTTCGACAGGTGGAGCAATTGGGTTTGAAGATTACTTTTAACATTTAAATAATTGATGTGAAGTAATTAATATTGAGGAATAAGGAATTATGTTAATTATTTTTATCGGAGAATTCCATCAGGTAGGCTTTCATGAATTCGTCCAGATCGCCATCCATAACGCCTTGCACGTCGGAAGTTTCGTAATCGGTGCGATTGTCTTTCACCAGTTTGTAGGGATGAAAAACATAATTTCGAATTTGAGAGCCCCACTCAATTTTCATTTTGGTAGCTTCGGTTGCTGCTTTTGCTTCGTTACGTTTGCGAATTTCCAATTCATACAATTGGGAGCGTAACATTTGCATGGCGCGTTCCTTATTTCCACCCTGAGTGCGCTCTACCTGACAAACCACAACAATATCGGTTGGATGATGGGTCAATTGCACTTTGGTTTCTACTTTATTTACATTTTGTCCACCGGCACCTCCCGATCGGGAAGTTTGAATGCTGATGTCGGCATCTTTTATTTCGATGTTGATGGTATCATCCACTAAGGGATAGGCAAACACGGAGGCGAAAGAGGTATGTCGACGCGCGTTGGAATCAAAAGGTGAAATACGCACGAGGCGATGCACCCCATTTTCACTTTTAAGATAGCCATAAGCGAAAGCGCCCTCCATTTCGAGCGTACACGATTTTATGCCCGCACCATCGCCATCGGTTCTTTCAATCTCCGTTATCTTCATGCCGTGACGTTCTCCCCAGCGGAGGTACATCCGCATCAGCATTTCGGCCCAGTCCTGGCTTTCGGTACCACCGGCACCTGAATTAATAGTCAATACGGCATCCAGACGATCTTCGTCGCCACTGAGCATATTCTTAAATTCAAGATCTTCGATTAAGGTTTTAGCGTTTTCGTACTGTGCATCCACCTCTTTTTCCTCGACCTCTCCGGCCTTAAAAAATTCCAGCAAAACGCCACTGTCATCAACAGCCATTTCAGTATCCCTGAAAAGGTCGGTCCACGATTTTTTCTCCTTAATTTGCTTGAGGATCCGCTCCGCTCTTTTGGGGTCATTCCAAAAGTCGGCTGCGTGTGTCAACTGTTCCTCCTCTACTAACAGTTGCAGCTTTTTGTCGATGTCAAAGGTGCCTCCTCAGGGCACTGATTCTTTCCCTTAAATCTCCTAATTGGTCTGTAGTCATAATGGCGCAAAAATAGTAAAAAAATGTGCGCGAAGGAGGTAGGAAAACTGATCACAAACTACCACTTTCGACTTTCAACTGATCCCAAACGAGGTCATTTTCAAAGCCTCTGCTGATGGCATACTGCGCTATTTTGTAGTTTCTTTTAAAAAGATTTTTTTCTTTGACCAGTCTGGATTTGGTTTCGATAACTTTTGATAGGGTTTTCACATAATCTTCCTCATTAATTCCTGCCAAAGCTTTACGGATGCAATAATCGCTGATATGCCGGGCGCGGAGTTCATTTTTAATTTTATTACGCCCCCACTGTTTAATCCTGAACTTACCTCCTGCAAAAGCAATTGCAAAGCGCTCTTCGCTAACAAATCCCTCTTCAATCAGCAGCGCTATTCCCTGCTCCACCTCTCTTTGATGCAAACCGAGTTCATAAAATTTATCGCGCACCTCTTGCTGTGTTCGTTCCTGGTAGGCACAATATTTACGCAAACGCTCGAGAGCAGTTTTTAAAGTGTGTATTTTTACCAACTTCTTTTTTTCCACCGTTCAAAAATACTCAATATAAAAGGAACACCGGGTGGAACAGACTGAGTTCATATGAAAAACAAAAACGCGCTTTCACTATTATTAACGGCCAATATTATTTCCGGTTTTGCGCAAGGCATCAGCATGCTGGCTATTCCCTGGTATTTCACCACCATGATTGATAAGGCATCGTTATTTGGCACCATATACGCAGCAACAACATTTGTAAGTTTATTTTGGAATCTGTATGCCGGCACATTAATCGACCGCTATCAGCGAAAATCGATTTTTATTTATGTGAGTGCCGTTTGTGGTTCCATTTTACTTGGCGTTGCCGGATATGGTTATTATTATGGAATTGTTCCCATTGGATTAGTAGCATTGGTATTTGTAACTACTATGTTTAACTACAATATTCATTTTGGCGCTTTATATGCTTTTGGACAAGAACTCACCGAGCCCAAACATTATGGCAGAATCAGTTCTTATCTCGAAATTCAAAACCAAACCACCTCTATTTTCAGTGGTGCATTTTCGGTTTTACTGTTATCAGGAATAACAAAAGGGCAATCTGTTAACATAGCAGGTATCCATTTAATAATTCCATTCAACTTTCAAAAATGGGAAATGCACAATATTTTTCTCTTGGATGGCATCACCTATGGAATCGCTATATTACTGGTAAGTTTTATCAGGTATCAACCTGCATCAGCTAGAATTATTGATACGAGTAAGATTATTGAAAGATTAAAAACAGGATTAACTTTTCTGAAAAAAAACCCTGCCATTTTTTCATTTGGAAATTACTCCTTTTCCATATTTGTAATTTTACTGGTACAGGTATTTATGCTGATGCCATTGTATGTGAGTCAGCATTTGCATCAAGGTTCCGATGTTTACGCTTCCGCTGAAGTTCTCTACTCGGCCGGAGCTATGATGGCAGGGGTTTTTATTCGCAGAATATTCCAAAACCGCGATACCGTTTTTTCAATTATAGTTTTGCTGATTATCACCACGATTATATTTTATATGGTGGCTTTCAATAATAATGTAGGTCTCTTTTATATTTTTAGTTTTCTGGTAGGTGTTACCAACGCAGGAGCCAGAGTATTGAGAACGACTTACCTGTTTAACCATATTTCTAACGACATAATTGGAAGGACTAATAGTGTATTTAACGTAATTAATATCTTATTACGATCCCTTTTTTTGATGCTATTTTCAATCGCCTGGTTTCATCAAGGTTCAAACATCACCTGGACTTACGCCATTTGTGGAACGTTCACCTTAATTTCGGCGTTGCTACTGGCAAGGAATTACAAACGATTATAAAATAAAAAAATAATTTAATACCGAAAAGTAATATGCTTCAACTTAAATTAATCATAAAGTAGCCCTTCTTTGAAAAATCCGATTCAATTTTTATCACTAAGCAGTGGAGCAAAACACATGTTGCTGGCCACTTTTTACTTTGCAGTGATGAACATTTTCATAAAAGCGGTAACACATTTTCCGGTGATGGAAATTGTTTTTTTTAGATGTGGAATTTCGTTATTGATATGTATGTACCAATTGCACAAAGAGGGAATCAGTTCAAAAGGAACGAACAAAAAGTTGTTGCTTTTAAGAGGGATTTTCGGCACCACTTCACTTTATGCCTACTTCATCACCATTGCACATATGCCACTAGGCACAGCAGTAACTATCCAATATTTGTCGCCGGTTTTTACCGCAATACTCGCGATAGTTGTATTAGGAGAAAAAATTAAACCTGTTCAATGGATTTTCTTCGGAGTTTCTTTTGCAGGAATAGTAGTGATGAAAGGTTTAGATAGCAGAATTGAAATCACCTATTTGCTCATAGGAGTTTTTTCAGCAATAGTTTCCGCATTTGCCTACATCACCATTCGTTCATTAAAAGAGATGGAACACCCCTTAGTGGTAGTATTCCATTTTCAATTGGTTGGTACTATTGCCGGCTTAATTTTTTCAGTAGGGAATTTTGATATTCCAACAGGGATTGACTGGCTTTATTTATTACTGATTGGCATCTTCACACAATTTGGGCAGGTACATTTAACCAAGGCATTCCAGCGAGATAAAGCGGCCAAAGTTTCCATCCTAATTTACTCAGGGGTTATTTATGCAATTGCTGCCGGTTTTTTCATTTTTGGCGAAACCTATTCGCTTGCAACGCTGGGCGGCATATTTATGGTAGTTGCCGGATTAATACTGAGCGTTTTATTCCGTCAATAATTTTAAAACAGAAAGGCCCCCATCAAATGAGGGCCTTTGAAATTATGCTTATTTGTTTTTAATGTCCATCCATTCCGGTGTGAGCATGTCCGTGACTAAGTTCCTCTTCCGAAGCATCACGCACCTCCATAACTTCACCACTAAAATGTAACTGATGGCCGGCAAGCGGATGATTAAAATCCATTTTCACTGATTCATCACCAATTTCCAGCACTCGTCCATCCAAACGGTTGCCATCACGATCGGTCATTGGGACTATGTTTCCCGTTTGCAAAACACTCATATCAATAACACCATCAACTTTAAAAATGTCGAGCGGTAAATCAACCAGTGCTTCGTTTTCAATTTCACCATACGCATTAACCGCATCAATACTGAACGAAAAATTATCGCCTTTTTGTTTGCCGGCTAAATTTTCTTCAAAAGCAGGAATCAATCCACCTGAACCAAAAAGGAACACAAGAGGGCGCTCTGCATCTGCTGTTTCAATATGTTGTTTTTCGTTGCCGGTTGTGTTTGCTTCTAAGCGATACGTTACGGATACAATCTTGTTGTTGTCAATTTTCATAATACTATAAATTTAAAATTTGTTTCTAATTAATTCCCATTAAAAGGAGTAGCTTTCAAAGCAGCAGCCGGTTAATTGATAAGGGAAACCACTTTGATCAGTGCAAAATTCGGGGAAAAAAATGTGAAAATCAAGTGTAGGTTAAATCCTTGATAATCAGAATAAAAACAACTTTTGACAACTATGAATTAACAAACACTCGAAGGTAAATTGTTAATTCATCAATTCTTTCATATTCCCCTGATCGATTTTCTTTTTCACCATTTCACGAAAAGGGATGCCCAGATATTTGCCCTCGACCCAAGTAATAAAATCAAAATATTCGAATACACTCTTTTCAAACGGGTCTTTCACAAGTGCTTGCAACTCGGGACGGAGGGCATGGAAAGAATTTTTAATGGCGCCCGCCGATTCAGCTTTGGAGAGCTTATTAATAAATTGAAGAAAAACTGTCTCGAAACGGTAGATGCGCTTTCTTTTAGAAAGGTAACGTTGAGTTGATCGAAAAGTATAAGGAATAAGATCGTCGTTGCCAATTTCCAAATGGATGATGAGATTAAATATTCGACCAATGCAATGAATATCCTGACTGGAGTCGATGTCGTTATCGTTCAATAATAAGTTAATCCATTTTAACGCACCTGAATAATTGCCGAGAGCAAAATAAACAATGGCTATGTTAAAATAAAAATAGGCGATACGAATTTTACTAATTTTATTTTTGTATTTTTTTAATCCAACTTCAATGTCATCAATTAATTCAAGTGCTTTTTCAAATTCGCCAGTTTGAAGATACAAACTTAATTCAGCGCTGTAGGTACTCGAAAATAATTTGATGTCGAGATCCTCAGTCATTTTTTTAACGTTACTTTTCGAAATCGATTTCAGTTTACCAAGATAAACAGGTATCTCTTCAAATTTGCGTAATTGAGTACACAAATAAATCATGTTGCTTAAAACAGCAAAATATTTATTGGGTTCCTCATCAAAAACTTCCGCATTTTGTTCAATTAGTTCCAGGTGCTTACTAATATAAGTGTAGGAATTTTTATAATCCCCAATACCAAAATAGTAAGCACTGTAAATGTGATAGTAGAGGTAACGTGTTTCATAGGAGAGTGCATTCCCTTCGTTAACAAGCAGCGTGTTATCAATAATAGTCTTAAAATTATTCAACTCGTTACTATCACGAACCTTACCTTTTTTATTCAGCAATAAAAACAAACGACTTTTAATGTACCAAAAGTCGATGTAGTTAGTTACTTTACCCATTAGCTCCTGATCGAGTTCATACATGTTAGTTATTTCTTCAACATTAATTGTTGAATACGAATCTTTCTCGATCATTCGTTTTTCCCATTTATGCACTTCTAATAAGGTGAAATGTTTTTCATAACGGATTGCCAGTTTCTTGGCGCGATTTAAAGTTTTACGACTGTCATCATACAACGATTTTTTAAAAAGTATTTCCGTAAAATGAAGCAATCGTTGTATTTCAACATCAACGGAACTATCGGCATGGTAGGCATGCAAACATTTCAGAATGGTTTCATAAAGTCTGTTTTTGGCAATAGCAGGTGAATGTCCGAAGGTGGAATTTTTAAAAAGCACTAACAATTTTGATTCATTATAATTCTCTTGTTTATCAATAGCATCAAAAAGGTTTACATATTCATTTTTATCGCCAATAGTGTGCCTTGCGGCGAAAATTTTAAAATACCTTTTTTCGGCAGTGGTTAATGACTTTATCAACCTAAATAGATGATCAGAAGATTGCTTAGACATGTATAATTTTTCTAATTAGTGGTATTTTTCAAATCTCTTTTGGTGGCTTTTTGGGCAGAGTTTCAAAACCTTAGTGAGCTCCATTTTTTGAATTTGGTATTGACCTACATGCTAATTGGCACATGAATGCTGCTTACAAATTCTTAGTTAAGATAAGAAATAAATACTGATTTGTAGGCTTTTAGAAAATAAAATGGCTAAAGATAGACACTCTCAGACTTGTAATTTTAGCTAAAATCTGGCTTATTATTGATTTTGTCTGAAAAAAGTGACTAAATCAGTCGATTGTAACGCGTTAAAACCTGCTACTCGTAACATAGTAACCAGTTGTCCGCGGTGAAAGGTGGAGTGATTTACCACATGAGCCAAAATTTCCACAATCGTGTTTTGAAATGCAACTCCTTTGGTGTTTTTATATTCAATAGCACGCATTAAATCACTCTCGCTCAATGATTCCAGATAGCGCAACAAACTTTCACTCCCTTCGATAACTAATTTACATCCCGCTGCAGTAGTACCACTAAAAGTGCTCGAAGGTCCTTCTGTGAGTGATTCGCCATGCAGGCGTTTGAACCATAAAATTTCAGCGTCCCAAATATGAAATAAGGTAGCACGAATGGTTGTGAACGAACTTGTTTGAACACTAAGTGAAGCCTCCTCGCCGGCTTCGGTAATAAAAGCAGTGATATGGCGGTTGGCCCAGATGTTAAATTTTAGCAGGGAAAGGAGGTAGTTTTTCATTGAACACAAAAATAAAAAAATGTGTTTAAATTATTGATCAAAAAACAAAGTAGTTCAATCGAGTCAATATCACTTTAGCGACTAATCACTATAAAAACCTGAAGTTTAGAGGTGCTTATTTAGCAGATTGGCTTGCAGTAGCTTTCGCAATGTTTTGTCTTTCAACCCACGTTTAAGACCGGCAACATGCTTCATGTGGTGACAATCGGATCCTACAAGGTCAACGAGCTCATTTTCTACGAGTTTATCGCCGGTTTTTTTTGCATCGTAACCATAATAGCCGCTAAGCGAATTTAAATTCAGTTGAAGCAAAACACCCTGATCTCGAAAGGACCGGTAGCGGTCAAAATTATTGTACCAAAAAGGGTAACGTTCAGGATGCGCCATCACCGGTTTGTAACCTTGCACTTGCATTCTGAAAATTATGTCGTCGATATTATCCGGACAATTGATGTACGAAATTTCAAAAAGAAGGTAGTTGTCGCCGAAAGTTAAAAGTTTTTCCGACTCCAGTTTATTCACAAAACCATCATCGATATAATATTCAGCGGCGGCACCAATTTCCATATCAATATTTTCCTCTTGTAAAGCAGCGCGAACATCTTCTAATCCCTTATTAATTATTTCGGGGGTATTCCTAAAATAATCACTCATAATATGAGGGGTAGTATATAATTTTCTAAAGCCCATCCCTTTCAGTTCTTTAATGAGTATCAAAGAATCTTCAATAGTTTTAGCACCGTCATCAATACCGGGAATAAGATGCGAATGCATATCCACCCCAACGATTGAATAATCGGGTACTGCATTCTCCTCCTTTTTAAATGCTCCGAATAATGATTTAAACATATATACCTAGGCGTGAGTATTGATTAATAAGTATTCTTAAACCAGTTGAAAGTGATTTTTAGTCCCTCTTTCAATTTCGTTTGAGGTTCGTACCCAAGAAATGTTCTGGCGAGCGATATATCGGCCAGTGAATTTTTAATATCACCGGGGCGTTCTTCGCGATGAGCGGGTTTGGCATCTTTGCCTGCTATATCAGCTAACATGTGGAACAAACTCTTTACCGAAATGTTTTCTCCTACTGCCACGTTGTACACTTTATTGAATGCGCCGGGGTTATCGGTAAAAAAGGCTCTTACATTTGCCTGAACTGCATTTTGAACAAAAGTAAAATCGCGTGTTTGTTCACCATCGCCATTCAGGTAAGCAGTTTTATCATTCATCAAGGCATCCATAAAAAGTGGAATAGCCGCAGCATAGGGGCCATTTGGATCCTGACGAGGACCAAACACATTGAAATAACGCAAGCCAATAACTTTCATATCATAGTTGAGTGCAAACACCCCTGCATAAAGTTCATTGGTGTATTTAGAAACAGCATAAGGCGACAATGCTTTTCCAATTCTTGATTCTACTTTAGGCGAATCGGCAAGATCACCATAAACTGAAGAGGAACTGGCATAAACGAAACGTTCCACGCCGGCATCGCGTGCAGCAACGAGCATGTTCAAAAATCCTGTAGCATTGGCAGCATGAGTATGCAATGGAAACGCAATGGAACGAGGCACGGAACCTAATGCAGCCTGATTAGTAACCATATTAATTCCTTTGCAGGCATCGGCGCACGTTTGAGGATCGGTGATATCACCTTCCATAAATTCAAATGCGGGGTTTTGCAAAAATGGTTCGATATTTCTCTTGAATCCATTCGATAAATTATCAAGCACTCTTACTTTTGCAGCGTTGTGTTGAAGAAGATATTCAACAATATTAGATCCGATAAAACCGGCACCTCCAGTTACGAGGAATGATTTTTCTCGGATGTGGGATGTATGAAAAATTGCGTTGTCAGTTTCAGCCATATCTTTTTAATTTATTCGAATTGAAAATAATTAACGGTTAATATACTGGTTATTGTAATAGTTAAGATAGTCACCGGAAGTAACATGATTCATCCAGTCTTCGTTAGCCAGATACCAATCAACGGTTAAAGCAAGACCCTCCTCAAACTGAATAGATGGTTCCCAGTTCAGTTCCGATTTTAATTTGGATGAATCAATAGCATAACGCTGATCGTGACCTGCCCTGTCTTTTACAAAGGTAATCAGTTTATGCGAATGTCCGTCGGCACGATTTAGCTTTTGATCCATGATGGTGCAAAGCAACTTCACCAAATCAATATTCTTCCATTCATTATTCCCACCAATGTTATAGGTTGCTCCGTTTTTGCCTTTATGGAAAACAGTATCAATTGCAGAGGCATGATCCTCCACCCAGAGCCAGTCGCGGATATTTTCGCCTTTGCCATAAACCGGAAGTGGTTTATTATTTCTGATGTTATTTATGATAAGCGGAATCAGTTTTTCAGGAAACTGGTAGGACCCATAATTGTTGGAACAGTTGGATATTACCACAGGCAAATTAAAGGTATGTGAATAAGCCCGCACTAAATGATCACTGGAAGCTTTTGAAGCAGAATAAGGACTGCGAGGGTCATAGGGAGTTGTTTCAGTAAAATAACCTTCTGCGCCAAGCGAACCATACACCTCATCGGTTGAAACATGATAAAATCTGGCATTTTCCTGCGCCACACCATTATCCATCCAGGCATGTCGGGCGCTGTTCAGCAAATTAGCCGTTCCAAGCACATTAGTTTTAATAAACAAAAGCGGGTCACTGATGCTGCGATCAACATGCGATTCGGCAGCCAGGTGTATAACGGCGTCAAACCGATATTGAGTAAAAAGATCACCAATTAATTTTTCGTCGGTGATATCACCTTTGATAAAATGATAGTTAGGAGCTTTTTCAATGTCAGCAATATTTTCGAGATTCCCTGCATAGGTGAGAGCATCCAGGTTATAAATCTGGTAGGTTGGGTAACGATTTACAAATCGCCTAACAACGTGTGATCCAATAAATCCGGCACCACCGGTAATTAATATTTTCATTGCATTACTTAACTGTACTCATTAAACTTTTATTTTTCCCGCAAGATTTTTTTCCCAAGCCCAGGCACTTGCTACCATTTGCCCGAGCGATCGAGTAGCTTTCCATTTAAGGATGGTATTAGCTTTGGTGGTATCGGCCCACACCTGTTCCACATCACCGGGGCGACGCGGAGCGATAGAATATTTTAATTTAAGATGATTGGTTTCTTCAAAACATCGTATCATTTCCAACACCGACACCCCTACTCCCGTTCCAAGATTATAATAATCGATAAACGCATCATCATTTTTCTGAAACAACATTTCTAATGCAACAGCATGCGCAGCAGCCACATCGTCAACATGAATATAATCACGAACGCAGGAACCGTCAGGTGTGTTGTAATCGTTTCCAAACACGCAGACTGAATCTCTTTTTCCTATAGCCGCTTGCGTTAGTACCGGCATGAGGTTAGCGGGTGGTCCGAGAGGATACTCTCCGATAAGAGCTGATTCATGAGCGCCTACAGGGTTAAAATAACGAAGCGAGATCACTTTCATGGCACCGGTTTTAACTAGGTCGGTCAATATATCCTCTGATATTCTTTTCGTATTTCCATAAGGAGATTCCGCATCTTTGCGCGGTGCGTTTTCGTTAACGGGCAATTTATCGGGCTGACCATAAACGGTACACGAAGAAGAAAATACCAGGTTCCTACATTCATTTGCAATGGCCGCTTCCATCACATTCATAAGTGAAACAAGATTGGTTCGGTAATAATTTAGCGGTTGTTGAACCGATTCGCCAACCAGTTTTTTAGCTGCAAAATGAACTATGGCAGCAGGTTTATATTGCTGAAAAAGTTGATTTGTTTTTTCGCTATCACATAAATCAATCTGAATAAAAACGGGGCGAGTGCCGGTAATTTTTTCAAAGGCATCCACCACTTCCAATCTTGAGTTGGATAAATCATCGGCAACAATTACCTCATAACCATTATTGATGAGTTCAACTACTGCATGAGAACCAATGAAACCGGTACCGCCTGTAACAAGTACTTTTTTATTATTCATCAGAAAATTTAGTTATCGGGGTACGCTATCCAAAGAGATAACGTTTTTTTACAAGCTCCAGTATTTTAGTCTGGTAACTTTCCCGCGAAGGATCCCTTTTAAGTCGACAATAACGGCATCGGGTGCACAAATCGACATCAGGTAATCCTCATCTATTTTTAGATAATCTTTATGGTTCACCGCAATTACCACTGCATCGTAACCGGTACCGATTTTATCAACCAGTTCAAATCCATATTCATGTTTCAGTTCTTCGGAGGATGCATGCGGATCGGTTACTTCCGTTTTAACGCCATACGATTTAAATTCATTAATAACATCAGCTACCTTGGAGTTACGGATATCTTCCACATCTTCTTTAAAGGTGGCACCCATTACCAGAACGCGTGATTTATTAATATCTTTTCCCATGGCAATTAATTTTTTCACCGTTTGTTTAGCGATGTAAAAACCCATAGAATCGTTCACATAACGACCTGAATTAATCACCTGAGCATGGTAACCAAGCTCTTGTGCTTTATAAGTTAAATAATAGGGATCTACCCCAATACAGTGACCACCTACCAGACCCGGCATAAACTTGAGGAAATTCCATTTTGTTCCTGCAGCTTCCAGCACTTCATAGGTATTGATACCCATTTTATTAAAAATAATAGAGAGTTCATTCATCAATGCAATGTTCACATCACGTTGGGTGTTCTCAATAATTTTAGCGGCTTCAGCAACTTTAATAGAAGAGGCTTTGTGGACACCGGCCTGAACTACAATTTTATAAACATTAGCGACTTCCTCGAGTGATTCAGCATCACAACCGGAAACCACTTTAATAATTTTAGCGAGTGTATGTTCCTTGTCGCCCGGGTTAATTCTTTCCGGTGAATAGCCGATTTTAAAATCGTCGATAAATTTTAAACCTGAAAGCTCTTCTAACACCGGGATACAATCTTCTTCGGTACATCCGGGATAAACGGTAGATTCATAGACAACATAATCACCTTTTTTAAGCACTTTTCCAATTGTTTTAGAAGCAGAAAGCACCGGTTTTAAATCGGGAAGATTATGTTCGTCGATGGGAGTTGGAACAGCAACAATAAAAAAGGAGGCCTCTTTCAACACATCCAGTGAATCGGTAAAGGTAATATCGCAACCTTTAAAAGCTTCCGCGTCCAGCTCACCACTTGGATCAATATTATTCTTCATCATATCGATACGTGCTTTATTGATATCGAATCCGATTACAGAAACTTTTTTTGCAAATTCAAGAGCGATGGGCAATCCCACATAGCCTAAACCGATAACGGCAATTTTTCTCTTTCTGTCAATGATGTCCTGATACATTTTTATTTGATTTACTATTTATTAATATTTCTTAACGAATAAATTCTTTCAATAATTTCAACTACTTTAAGTCCTTCTAACGCGTTAGTGGTAATAGAGGTTCTTCCTTTTAACGTATCGATCACATTTTCAATAATAAAATGATGATTTGCTGCTGAGCCTTTGTAGGAACCATAATCATTTGCAGGGCTCACTGCTTCAAGTTGGGGTAGCACATAATTATCAATATGACAATATTCAATTTCATTCATGTACTGTCCACCTACTTTAACACTTCCCTTACTTCCCACAATGGTGATAGAACTTTCCATGTTTTTATCCCAGATAGAAGTAGAATAATTAATGCAACCCATTCCACCATTATTGAAACGAAAATTTACGAATCCTGAATCTTCAAATGCAGTACTCTTTGCATGGTTGAAGTCGTCGAACTTAGCTTGTATATCGGTGATATCACCAAATATCCAATACATAATATCGATAAAATGCGAGAACTGAGTAAAGAGGGTACCACCATCTAAATCAGCGGTGCCTTTCCATCCTCCTTTTTTATAATATCTATCGTCTCGATTCCAGTAGCAATTTAACTGAACCATAAAAATATCGCCAATAATATTATCCTCAACAATTTGCTTCAGCCATTTGCTGGGAGGCGAATAACGGTTTTGCATCACACAAAAAACGGTACGATGTGCTTGGAGGGCTTTAAAAATAATTTTTTCGCAATCGGCTTTAGTAAGCGCCATTGGTTTTTCGCACACCACATGTTTTAAATGATCGAGAGCAAGTAACGAATGTTCGGCATGCAATCCATTTGGTGAACAAACATTCACCACGTCGAACGCTAGTCCTGATGTGAAGAGATCCTTGGCAGAATTAAAATAGGGAACATTAAATTGTTCCACCCCTACCTGGTCGGCGGGAAGAATATCGCACATGGCAACCAATTCCCCTTCGGGATTTCGTCGGATCATTTCAGCATGTCTTTTACCAATATGACCACTACCGATGATGGCGAATTTCACATTACTTTCCAGGACTTTCATATTAGGACAATTTGGTAACCCTGTTATTTGATAATTGGTACTTCTCGTTACTTTCAGGACAAACAGCAATGCCGTTAGCGTCGAATTTTAATTTATGGCCGTACTCACTCATCCATCCCGTTTGTCGGGCCGGATTACCTATCAGGAGTGCATAATCAGGAACGTCTTTAGTTACTACTGCACCGGCGCCAATAAAAGCAAACTCGCCAATATCATGACCACAAACGATGGTTGCGTTTGCTCCGATCGATGCACCTTTTTTAACAACGGTTTTCAGATATTGTCCACGACGATTAATGGCACTGCGAGGGTTCATCACATTGGTAAACACCATGCTTGGGCCCAGGAAAACATCATCTTCACAAATAACACCGGTATAAATAGAAACATTGTTTTGCACCTTTACATTATTACCTAAAACAACACCCGGCGACACCACCACATTTTGCCCTATGTTACAATTTTCACCTATCACACAATCGGGCATCACATGCGAAAAGTGCCAGATCTTACTTCCTTTTCCAATTTTACATCCGTCATCAACAAATGCAGATTCATGAATAAAATAATCCATCAGGTATTTGTATCTTAGCTAAAACGGTGAGCCGATTTGTATAACTCTTCTTTAGGAAGATTCTTGAAATATTCATAGGTTCTTTTGAGTCCTTCGGCGCGATCCACTTTAGGTTCCCAGTTCAACAACTTGCGCGCTTTTGTAATATCGGGCTGACGTTGTTTGGGGTCATCCTGCGGAAGCGGTTTCATGATCATCTTTACGGATGAACCTGTTAGTTTCAAAATTTCATCACCAAATTCTTTGATGGTAATTTCAGATGGATTGCCAACATTCACAGGACCTGCGTAATCGCTCATGAGCAACCGATAAATTCCTTCCACTAAATCATCCACGTAACAGAAAGAACGCGTTTGACTGCCATCACCAAAAATGGTAAGATCTTCGCCACGTAATGCCTGTCCGATAAAAGCAGGTAATACACGACCATCATTCAGTCGCATGCGAGGACCGTAGGTATTGAAAATTCTAATTATTCGTGTTTCCAGTCCGTGATAGGTATGGTAAGCCATAGTGATAGCTTCCTGAAAGCGCTTTGCTTCGTCGTAAACACCACGAGGACCAACAGGATTTACGTTACCCCAATACTCTTCTGTTTGTGGATGAACAGTTGGGTCACCATAAACTTCAGAGGTAGAAGCAACGAGTATGCGTGCTTTTTTAGCAAGAGCGAGTCCCAGGAGATTATGAGTTCCTAATGAACCTACCTTAAGCGTTTGAATAGGAATTTTAAGGTAATCGATAGGGCTTGCAGGAGATGCAAAATGTAAAATATAATGTAATTCACCCGGCACGAAAACGAATTTCGAAACATCGTGATGATAGAATTCAAAATTCTCTAATTTAAAGAGGTGTTGAATGTTTGCCAGGTCGCCGGTGATAAGGTTATCCATACCAATAACATGATAACCTTCTTTAATAAACCGATCACATAAATGGGAGCCAAGAAAACCTGCTGCTCCGGTAATTAATACACGTTTTTTTTCAGTGTTGGGCATTGTTAAATTTTTACAGGGCGTTAACTACGTTTCTGCCCATACTGTTATAATAAAATCCCAACTCCACCATTTTGGCGGGGTCGTACAAATTTCTTCCATCAAAAATAACCCGTGCCGTCATTTTTTTAGCGAGGGTATCAAACTCGGGAGTTCTAAACACCGACCATTCTGTTGCTATTAATAATGCATCAGCATCCTGAACGGTTTCGTAGGGTCCGGCTTCATAGGTTATTTTATCACCGATTACTTTTTTCACATTGTTCATTGCTTCAGGATCGAAGGCACTTATTACGGCACCATCTTTCAGCAACTCATCAATAATGTAAAGGGCAGGCGCCTCACGAATATCGTCGGTATCGGGTTTAAAAGCGAGTCCCCAGATGGCAATTTTTTTCCCTTTCAATTGGTTGTTAAAATACTTTCTAATTTTATCTACTATGATAGTTCGTTGTTCGTGATTTACTTCCATCACTGAAGAGAGCACTTTAAAATTATAGTGATAATCGAGTGCAGTTCTCGAGAGTGCCTGCACATCTTTAGGAAAGCAACTTCCGCCATAGCCTATTCCTGCAAAGAGAAAACGCTTACCTATTCTGCTATCAGAGCCAATACCAATACGAATCATATCCACATTGGCACCCACTTTTTCGCAGAGGTTAGCGATTTCATTCATGAACGTTATTTTTGTTGCCAGGAAAGCATTCGCTGCATATTTAGTCAACTCCGACGAACGGGCATCCATAAAGTAGATAGGATTACCCTGACGCACAAAAGGAGCATAGAGATCCGACATTATTTTGCGGGCCTTTTCAGAATCGGTTCCGATAACTACACGATCGGGTTTCATAAAATCATCAACGGCAAAACCTTCCCGTAAAAATTCAGGATTTGAAACTACGTCGAATTCCGATTTACAATTTTTAGCAATCGCTGCGTTTACTTTTTCAGCGGTACCCACAGGAACCGTACTTTTATTGATCACCACCTTGTAATCGGTCATTATTTCACCAAGTTGATTGGCAACACCCAGTATATAGCTCAAATCAGCGGAGCCATCCTCACCGGGAGGCGTTGGTAATGCCAAAAAAATTATTGGTGAATCTTTAATTGCTTCCTGCAGATTGGTAGTAAATTTCAATCGTCCCTGTTTCAGATTTCTTTCGAAAATCACATCCAGGTGAGGTTCGTAAATTGGAATCTTACCATTCTTCATCGACTCCACTTTTGCACTGTCGATGTCGACACAAATCACATGGTTTCCCATTTCTGCGAAACAGGTACCGGTAACTAATCCAACGTATCCTGTTCCTACAACTGCAATATTCATACTGAATAAAAAAATTAATTTATATAAACTTATTTATTGACAAACTCCAGAACACCATCCACAATATACTGCAAATCGTCGTCCGACATTTCAGTGTGAATGGGAAGTGATATAACGTTAGCGCATAAGTGTTCGGTAACTGGGAAGTCGCCCGACTTATAACGGCTATCGGTATATGCTTTTTGTAAATGTAACGGCACCGGGTAATAAATCATAGAAGGAATATTTTTCGCTGCAAGGAATTCGCGCAATGCCGAGCGGTCGCAATTATTCAAGACCAAAGTATACTGGTGGAAAACGTGAGTTGATTTGGGTTCACGCACCGGAGTAGTTAATTTGGGATTGTTTACAAAGGCTTTATCGTAAAAAGCGGCTACGTGGTTACGTGCAGCGGCATATTCATCGAGATGGCGCAGTTTAATCCTTAAAATAGCTGCCTGCAAACTATCAAGACGGGAATTCACACCTATCTCATCGTGGTAATACTGAACCGTTTGTCCGTGGTTGGCAACAATGCGCATTTTTTTGGCAAGCCCATCATCATTCGTAAAAATGGCGCCCCCATCACCATAGCATCCCAGATTTTTAGAGGGGAAAAAGGAGGTACAGCCAATAGTTCCAATAGTACCTGCTTTTACTTTAGTTCCATCGGGCATGGTATAATCGGCGCCGATAGCCTGGGCAGTATCTTCAATCACAAAAAGTTGATGCTTCTTAGCAATTGCCATTATTTTATCCATTTCGGCACATTGTCCGAAAAGGTGAACGGGCACTACAGCCTTAGTTTTGGAGGTAATTGCATTTTCAAAAGCAATAGGATCGATGCTGAAAGTTCCGGGGATGACATCCACCAAAACAGGTTTCAATTGCAATAAAGCGATAACCTCGGCAGTAGCCACATAGGTAAAATCAGCAGTTATGACCTCATCACCGGGTTTTAAACCGAGTGCCATCATGGCAATTTGAAGGGCATCGGTTCCATTGGCACATGG
>JBBQVM010000028.1:0-19920 GCA_038211525.1 Bacteroidia bacterium | reverse complement strand
GGCGCTCTACGCCCAGAAGATGGGCCTTCAGGTGATCATGGTGCTGGAGATGCCCACGGAGCTGAAGCTTATTCTCGAGAGATGCAAGAAGATGGGCGTGCGGCCCACCCTGGGCGTTCGCTTCCGGCTCTCTGCCGAAAGCGCCGGTCACTGGGCCGGCAGCGGCGGCGATTCCAGCATGTTCGGCCTGAACATCAGCCAGGTGATGCGCGTGGTGGATCATCTGCGCGAGGAGGGCATGCTCGATTGCCTGCGCATGCTGCATTACCATCAGGGCTCACAGATCCCAAGCATTCGAGCCATTCGTGGCGCGGCCACCGAGGCGGCGCGCGTTTACGTTGGGCTTGTTCAGGAAGGTGCCCGAATGGGCATTCTCGACATGGGCGGCGGTCTGGCCGTGAGCTATGACGGCCTGAAGGGCAGCAGCGAAGGCAGCAGCGACTACGGCACCAAGGAATACTGTGCGGACGTGATCGAAGCCATCGCCGAAGTCACGGATGAAGCGCAGGTGCCGCATCCGGATCTGATCACGGAATCCGGCCGCGCCATCGTGGCCTACTACTCCGTGCTGGTGATCAACGTGCTGGACATCAACCGGTTCGAAGCCAACACCCAGGTGGTGGTGAAGGAGAATGCGCCGCAACTGCTGCGCAACCTGGGCGACCTGCGCGATGAGATTCACAATGGCGTGAAGAAGCTCACCCGCGAGCGCCTCCAGGAGGTGTACAATGATACGGTGTACTATCGCGACAAGCTGCGCAGCGAGTTCAGCTACGGCCAAGTGGCGCTGCGCGAACGCGCGCAGGGCGAGGAATTGTACTGGGACATCCTGAGCTGGATCAGCCGTCAGATCGACAGCGTGGGCGGCGACATCGGCCAGATGAACCGCCTGGAGCACGTGCTCACCGATTTCTATTACGCCAACTTCAGCGTGTTCCAGAGCCTGCCGGACTTGTGGGCCATCGACCAGATTTTCCCGATCATGCCGATCCATCGCCTGAAGGAGAAGCCCACGCGCAAGGTGGTGCTTTCAGACATCACCTGCGACAGCGACGGCAAGATCGCGCACTTCGCCCATGGTTGCGAATTGCACAACAGCCTGCCGTTGCATGACGTGGACATCGAAGGCGGGGAAGACTACCAGCTGGGCGTGTTCCTGGTGGGCGCTTATCAGGAGACGCTGGGCGACCTGCACAACTTGCTGGGCGATACCAATGTGGTGAGCGTGAGCCTGGATGCGAAGGGCCAGATCAAGTACCGCCGCGAGATGGAGGGCGACAGCGTCTCCGAAGTGCTCACCTATGTGGAGTACGATCCGAAGGTGCTGGTTACGCAGTTCCGTCACCTCGCCGAAAGCGCCGTCGTTGCCAAGCGCATCACGCCTGCTGAACGCAAGGAAATCATGGCCGCGTATGAAGAAGGATTGCGTGGATACACTTACTTTGAGAGCTAAAGACGTTTGCTGGCGGTAGCCGGGTTGAATAGACCCGGTTGCCGTTACTCCAGCAGGAACTTGAAGTCTTCCTTGGTGATGACGGCGCCGGTGGCGCGGTCACCCTCGGCACCTGAAAGCACGCGGTCGAAGAGCTCGCTTTTGCGGGCTTTGAGCTGCATGATCTTCTCTTCCACGGTGTGGAGCATGAGCAGGCGTTGGATGAAGACGGTGCTCTTCTGGCCCATGCGATGGGCCCGGTCGCTGGCCTGATTTTCCACCGCTGGATTCCACCAGGGATCGAGATGGAAAACATAGCTGGCTCGCGTGAGGTTTAATCCTGCGCCACCGGCCTTGAGGCTGATGAGGAAGAGAGCTGGTCCTTTGCCGGATTGGAAGCTCTCGACCAGTTCCTTGCGCTTCTGCTGCGGGGTGCTGCCATCCAGGCGCAGGAAGGGAATGCCGGCGCTTTCGAGGTGCTTTTGAAGTTGGTCCAGGGCCTTGGTAAACTGGCTGAAGACCAGGGCGCTATGGCCTTCGTCGCGAAGCTCCTCCACCTTGTCTAGCAGGTGCTGGAGCTTCGGCGAGACCTCCTGATGTTCCGGGTCAATGAGGCCGGAACCAGCACCGGATTGTATGCAACAGATACCTTAATTAATAACGCTACCGTGTGGGTGCAACAAGGAACTAACAATATTGGTAGCGCTGTTGTGGATATGATTGATTCCCGAACTACGGATGGACTAGTGGTGGTAGCAACACATGGTAGTGGAGTATTTTCAACCAATATTACCAGTGTAAATCAAATTACCTCAGTAAAAAATATTCTGGCTGAACAAGTCAATTTCAGCGTATATCCAAATCCCGTTAGTGATGTACTAAATGTAGAATGGGATACTCAACTGTCAACTAAAAATTTAAAATTATCCGTAATAAATGAACTCGGACAAATAGTTATATCTTTTCAAAATGTAAAACAATCCACTTCAAAAATCAGTTTACCGGTTGGTGATTTACCGAAAGGAGTTTATTATTTGAAAATTGGAAATGGAAAATTATCCAATGCGAAAAAGTTTATCAAATCGTAATATTCAACGTTACATGGTTGAACCGTTAGGCACCCGATTAATTCCTTTGGCTGGTCGCCAGATGGCTTTAATCACCGCAATCATACTAATTATTACAGCAGGAAATCCGAGGATGAGTATAATCACTGAAAGTCCCTCCTGACCACTGCACGAAAGGCTGCACGAGGCTGCCGCAATAAGCAAACACAACAGCATGCTTACCAGGCAGGTAACAACTGTTAAAACCACTCTGCCGGCAGTGTTGACTTTGCTTGATTCATGATTTGGTGCACCGGATGAAAACAGTTGAGCAATGTGGTTAGAATCAGTATCTTTAATTCCATAGTTCCAATCATGAGCCGATAGTCGGTTCCCCATGTTCAGAAATAATGAAAATCCACTCATCACCATTACAAGTGCAAATAGTTTTTGTTTGCGATAGGTGTTTTTGAATAAGCCCTTTTTATGTTTTCGTGATGGATACAATAATGCAACAATCGAAGTAACTCCTGCCAGCGCATACGTGGTTACGTCAGTAGTGATCACTCCAATTTGATGAAGTTGTTTCCCCAGGAACAAGGCGCATCCGGCAAGCATTACATGGCCAACAAAATGAAGTACCCGGGTTAGTTTGCGATGATTCAGCGCCCAATAACCAATTTTTCGTGTGGCAGGAACAAACGGGTTAAAAGCGAAAAGAAACAGAGAGGCTAGTGATCCCGCTAAACCAAGAAACCAAAAATCGGAATTCTTTTTTTCATTAGCACTAAGATATTTTGTTTTTTGAACAAGCTGTTTTATTTGATGATTTGTTTTTGATGTAGAATTATCTTTAGAAGAATATTTTTGCTTACTTGAATTATTTTTATTTACAATGAATGAAGAATAATGCAACGACTCATCAACAGGTTGTGAAACCGGAAAATTAGTTTTTTGACTTTCCTGACTATTGGAACGTGAACTATTTGCAAATGCAATTTCCGAAGAATGGGTTTTGCTTAAAGAAAATTCTTCAGGTTTTGAAAAGTTCTTTTTTTGTTTATAAAATCTTTTAGAAATACTAACATGATATCCGGAGCGATAATGTCTTTTTTGTATTTCAAGTGAGCAGGATGCAATCACCGCAGACAAAATTAAAATGAATGATAATTTTTTCATGTCAATTAATTTTTAGTGCTACTATTATACAAACCGTAGTAGTTATACAATAGTAAATGAAAAATCGGTGACTACCAATACTCTTTGGATCTGTAAGCGAATTGACTTGTAAGTTATTGTAATTCAATGCATAATATTTATTTTACGATCTTTAAATATGTTAATTAAACTCAAAAAAGAGTTCAAATTCTGCTTATTTTTAAGCCTCATTTTGTGAATACGTTGAAAAATAGTCTACTTTTAGGTAACTATTTTCAAATTCGTTTTAAGACAATACCCAATGAAAACAATTTTCACGCGATTAATTATTACTTTGATTTTCTTTTTTGCTTCTATAATTACATTAAAGGCATCGCACGGCACCGGAGGTGAAATGACATGGACGTGCATGGGAAATGGACAATATGTTTTTCAGGTAAAATTTTATCGCGACTGCAATGGCATACCAGGTTCTCAAGCAATTAATATTAATACTACGGTTCCCGGAGTTCCTAATATATTTGCACCAATATTTTCTCAGACCGATATATCTCCTGAAGGATTTTATCAGGATGGAATTTCACCTTGTCCAACATGCGCCGGTGTAGGAGGAGGAAGTGCTCAGCCCGGTATAATTGAAGAATATATATACAGATCAGCACCTGTAACTTTAAATGGCGTACCACCGGCACAGGGATGGGATTTTATTTGGGGAGAATGTTGCAGAAGCGGTTTAGTCAGTAATATTACTGGAGGAGGTTCGATTGGTTTTGGGTTAAGAGCTAAAATGTTTTCTTACAGTGGCCAGAATGCGGATCCCTGTTTTGACTCTTCACCTTATTTTATTGAAAAACCTGTCTCTATATTGTGTACAGGATTACAAGTTGTATATGAGCAATTATCTATAGACAACGAATTTGATTCACTTTATTATGAGTTCGATACACCTACTGATGATTCAGGCAATCCAATACCTTATTCAAACGGTTATTCTATTCTGAACCCGATACCTGGTGTTACTTCTCTGAACAGTGAAACGGGGGAGTTTGCTTTCAATACTCCCCTTGGTGGCTTATTTGTGCTCACCATTAAGGTTTCAGCATACAAATGTGGAGAGCTTGTTTCTGAAATTAGGAGAGAAATTAACTTATCAATACTTAATAATTGTTCACCAATATTAGGTGGTGTAAGTAACCTCGCCCCCGAGGTGGCTGCTCCGTTTATTGACCAAAATACCGGTTTATTTACTTCCTATGCTGATACCGTTATGGCCGGCGATACGGTTAATTTTGATATTGTATCATACGACTTTCAGAATTTTAATAATGGCGCTTTACAGGAGGTAACAATAAGTGCCTTCGGTCAGCAGTATGGCGCTAATTTTACGAATACCGCTTCCGGATGCCTCATCCCTCCATGTGCCACACTCAATCCACCACCACCGGTTACTAATCCTGCAAGTGCATCAACTCATTTTAACTGGATCACTACCACCGCGCATTTGGGTTACAGTTTCTCGTGTGTTCAATTTTTAAACACCTATTATTTTATTAATAAAGCTATTGATAATTATTGTCCGGCAAACGGGAATAATTCCAGAGTATTTTCAATTACCGTGTTGCCAACTATGCCCATTCCTCCGGTAATTAATAACAACGGGACCCTGCAATGTAACTTGGGAAGTAATTTTATTTATCAATGGTTCCTCAACAGGTTGGCTATTCCCGGAGCAAATACGTTTTCGTTTACTCCGGTTCAGCCCGGAACCTATCAGGTACTTGCCGTTGCTCCCGATGGACAAGGTAATTATTCTGTTGGATTCAATTATAACCCATTGGGGCTATACGAAAATAATTTTCTGAGTTCATGTACTATTAGCCCAAATCCAAGTGCTGATGGCCTATTCAATATTTCTGCTTCCGTAAAGTCAAACGATAAAACCTTTATTACGATTTATGATGTGTATGGAAGAATTGTATTTGGGCTTGAAAAAGAATTTGAAAAAGGCACCAATAGTTTGACCATTGACCTTAGCAAATTAAGTTCAGGAGTCTACAATATAACTTTCAGCAATGAGAAAAACCAATTTTCTAAATACAAGGTTATTAAAATGTAAATTAGTTATTTCATATGCCATTGACTTTTTAAATAGTTATAATGAAAATTATTTTTAGTTGCTTATTATATTTAAGTTTTGTTTTTCCTGTTAAAGCGGAAATCATTAAATGAGGTGAACTTTATTTGTAGCGAATGAGAATGGAATTTTCATGTATAAACGAAACATGATTTTTACTAGGCATCAATATGAAATCAACTAGTAGGTATTTTTTTTAATGAATCATTTGGTGAACAAAGGAGATTTTGATGAACATTCTAAATCAAAGGTTTTCTGTTTTCAATTAAAGAAAATCCATTTATTCGGTAAAATCAATAAAATTTCTTTTCTTTGATAAGAATTCAAGAGATACTGATATTAACGACTAATCGACTAAAAATGAGAAACTTTACTAAACAATTCATTTGGATATTCCTTATGATATCCATTTTTACCACCACCTCGTATGCCGTAATTCCCGGCTGTTCCGATGCGGGTGTTGCTACTACAACTGAAGATTCTGTTTGTGTAGGAGGTTCATCCACGCTCGTTTTAACCGGCTACACCGGAGCTATTCAATGGCAAAGCTTTAACGGCACGATTTGGGTAAATGAAACCGGAACAGGCTCAACAACAGATGCTTATGTGGTGACTCTTCTTGCTTCTACCGATTTTAGAGCCGTGGTTACTGCTTCGAGTTGTCCCTCTGACACCTCCGCAATTGTATCTATCACGGCCGGAGTTTCTGCACCTACTACTACGGGCGCTACCCGATGTGGGTATGGTCCGGTTACTTTATCGGCAACAGGAAGCGGTGCAATAAAATGGTACGACGTATCATCCGGTGGAACACCAATTGCCTCAGGAGCCTCTTTTTCCCCTACGGTATCAGCAACAACTACCTATTACGCTTCTGCTTCATCAAATGGAGGGGGTTCAGGAGTAACACCAATGCCACCTCAAAATTCAACTTTCTCATCTAATGCCAGAGGGTATTGGTTCCAGGCTCCGGTCAACTTTAATATTATTGGTGTTCAGGTGCCTGATGCCATAACCAGTCAGAATATTGCAGTCGTTCGTTTTGACCCACCCGGCCCACCACCGCTATACGCAACAACCACCAATAACTTTACGGTGCTTTATTTAACACAGGGAAATCCTAATATTGGAGTGCTCCCTGTTAACATAGCTGTTGTGGCAGGTGATTACATTGGGGTGCTAGGTACCCGTGAAAGTAGCGATGATAACTCCTATGCAACGAGTCCAAGTACTACTATTATCGACGGACAAACAGTAACCATCACCAGAATGGGAATGCAATATCCTTTAGCAACAATTGCTCCTCAGGAACTTTGGCAGGAAGCAGGTGGCAGCATTTCACGTGTTGAGCTTACTTATGAAATTGGTTGCGAAAGTACGCGTACCCCTGCTGTTGCAACAGTTAATCCAGCTGCCACAATTGCTATTGCAGCTAACCCACCTGCACTTTGTGAGGGACAATCATCTGTAATTTCTGTTACCAGTACTAATTCAAATTATACTTACACTTGGTCACCGGCTACCGGATTAAGCGGAACAACCGGAAGTACTGTTACAGCTACTCCACTATCGCCAATAACTTATACTATCACTGCCGATGATGGAACTTGCGGTGCCATTGATAGCATTTTTGTTTCAGTAGGTCCTGCATCTGTTGCAGGCACAGCAACTATTTCAACTGATACAATTTGTTCAGGATCACCAGCCATTCTAAATCTTACAGGTTCAGTTGGAAGTATTCAATGGCAAAGTTGGGATGGTTTCCAATGGAACAACGAAACAGGTCCTGGAGCAACAACTAATTCTTATCAGGTTTCACCATCCATATTCACGCAATATCAAGCGATAGTAACCAGCGGTGGATGTGCTCCTGAAACATCTGCTTCAGTAACTCTTGAAGTATTAACCATCGTAGATCCAACTACAACAAACGATAGTATTTGTGGACCGGGCGTTGTTAATTTGAGTGCATCCGGAACAGGATTATTAAATTGGTACACAACTCCAACAGGTGGCACAAGTGTTAACAATACCGGCGCTTATTCTCCAAGCCTTGCAACTACTACAACTTATTACGTGCAGGCATCAGCAGGGGGTACTTATAACCTTGGTCTTCCCAATCCAGGAATTAGCCCTATCCCATTGCCGGGAAGTGATTGGGGATTGCAATTTGATGTTATTTCGCAATGTACCTTAGAAAGAGTTTATATTTCGGTGGGACAGCAATCAGGAAACATTACTATTAACCTTAGAAATTTGCAAGGTGGTGCAGTAATCAATTCGGTAACGGTTCCGGTTAATGCGGGTGCTCTGTTAGTTCCGGTTGGTTTAGGATTTACTTTAAATCCCGGCATCGGTTACCGATTGGAGATGGCTACAGGAAGTGTGCCTTGTATTTATTCATCGTTTGGTGCAAACTATCCTTACACGGTTCCCGGAAGTCCGGTTACCATCACCGGGTTTGTTAGTCCAACATTCGGTGTTGGTATTTATTATTATTATTTCTATAATTGGGAGGTTACAGAAGGCTGTTCCAGCAATCGTATTCCTGTTACCGGTTATATCTTGAATGTTCCTGCTGTTCCACTTATTTCTCTTTTCACGAATCAGTTATCATCATCGGCAACTTCAGGAAATCAATGGTACTTGAATGGAGTTTTGATCCCCGGAGCTACCGGCCAAACCTATTCTGCATTTCAATCAGGAGCCTACTCAGTTATAGTTACTGATCCATCAGGATGTACCGCTGCATCAACACCATTTACTTATACTGGAATAAATGAAATTAATTTGGCAGATGCCGGTATTGCTTTGTATCCAAATCCCGTTAAGGATTTATTAAATATTGAGTTTAAGAATCCAATCGCGGGAAGTAAAACAATTAAAGTGATGAATACTTTAGGAGAAGTGGTTAAGATAGTAACTGTTGAAGATGCAAAAAATAGTATCGAATTTAATCTCCCTGCCGGTATCTATAGTATCGAAATAAGAACCTTAAAAAATGTGTATAGTACTAATATAGTAAAATTATAGTAAGTAATTTTATTTTATAATATAAGAGCCGGGGTGGAAAACACCTCGGCTCTTTTTTATACTAATCGATCCAATCGAAGAAATACCTCCCAGTACTTTTCTTTAGTCATATTTTCCCAATGAATCTGGTAATATCGGTATTGATAAGTTTGTATCTGGCATAACAAAATACACAAAAAAATAAATGTTATGACGGTGCTTTTTAATATTCTTTTTTTTAGGGATGTAAGTGTTAGCCCAATAAGAATTGCAAAAACAGGAATGTATTCAAGATACACTCTTGATGAAAAACTTCCTCCATACCACCAGTTCCACCAAGAGGATAAAATATAATTTAGTAAAATTAGAAATCCTGCCAACGAATAAAATTCAAAACGATTTTTCTTATATAAAAAATAAAAACCGGTTAACGATAACAACAATACAGGCGTGTATAAAAAAAGTCCCTTTTTATAACTGAATAGTATATCAATAAAATGTGGATCTGTGAAATTGAAATGCTCATATTCATAGGCGTATACAAAAAATGAATTAACCGCTACTTTATAGATCATTGGCTGAATAAATAATAGAGCCATGGTTATTAATACACTTAAAATTAGAGCCGGTTTGTTTGAAATAAATAACCCTGTTTGTGCTCTTAAGTTATGTAAGGAACCTGCTAAAAATGGAACAGCTAAAATTAATAATCCGTTTACCGGACGGATTAAGATGATAAGTCCGATTAAAGCCGATGCAAATATCAGGTACTTTATTTCATTTTCCAGATAGAACTTTCGGATGCAGAATAGAAATACTGCAACACAGGCAAAGGAATAAATGTGCGACATGCCGGATTCCACCACAGTGTAGTAAAAAACATTGGTTGCAAATACTACAGCAATAAGCGCAATGGCCCTGGATGTTGCATCAATGTTAAACAATAGCAATGTTTTGTTAATAAAGATCAGTCCGATTAATAAATAAAAAAGCGCTGCAATAGTAATTGCAATCATGTAATATTTGGAATAGCCGTCTTGGTCATAGTTCATGATGCCACTCCATGTATGAGCCATCAAAAAAAACGGCATTTGCATTATCGCTGTACCACAGAAAAATTTATCGATGGTAGTTCCATTAACATGAGCTCTGTATTCGAAAAAGAGTTTTTCATTATAGTATTTATCCTTTTCAATTTTATCAAAGAAATTAAAATTCAAATCATGATAAATAAAAACAGCAGGTAAATAAGCGTAATAACCTTTAGCATCTGTTTCCAGCACCCCTTTCCATTTTTCTTTACCCCAACGAAGGTTGGAGCTGATGAGGGTCATAATAACCATGGTGAATAAAATCACCACTTTAGGAGCCTGTTTCAGCATCTTTATTTTGTTGTTGGTAGGTTGGCTTGATGCCGACTTTTTAACAAGGAAAATACTAGAGAATCATAAAATTCACCTTTATGATAAAAATCTTCTCTGAAATGGGCTTCTTTTAAAAAGTTATTTTTGTCAAGTAATCGGATTGACTTTTCATTTTTTGGATTTACGTGGGCTTCAAGACTGTGCAAATTTAGGTCGTTAAAGGAATACTCAAGAACCGCCTGAGTAGCCTCATTCATGAGACCTCTTTTTTGAAACTTAGGCAGCAAGGCATAACCTATTTCAGCACGGAAATTCTGAGGCTGGAGATGCCATAACCCGATTGTTCCGGCAAGCTCCTTGCTTTCTTTAATAATAATGCCCCAGGTAATTGCCATATTATCTTTTTCAAACTCATTTATTCGTGAGATCCAGCTTTCGGCATCATCGATTATTAATGCAGGTTCCATTGATGTAAATTCCAATACTGCCTGATCTGACCGCAACTTAAATATCGGTGCTGCATCATCCTGATTGATTCTTCGCAGCGTAAGACGATTTGTTTGAAGAATAGGAAATGGAGAGAAGTTGAATTGTAACATTACACGTTTGTAAAATTTATTTACTCAAATAGGCGAATCAAAAATATAAAATATTTTCAGAAAAGGTAATCTAAACTATGTTTTATGAAAGAGAATGTTTTTGGTTAAAGGGAAGTAAGCCCATTGGTCATGAGTTATAAAGTCATAGGGTAATATGTCCTAGGAAATACAAAATAATATTGATAAAAAACAAACTGCCGTAATGACGCGATTCTCGCGTCGTATCAATAAAAAATGCAGGAGTAGAGAAAAAGATCATACACGCTATAAAACAAAAAAGTGGCAGGAACCCCTCCCCGCCACTAATCCACAAACTAATCTATACATCTAAAACAAAATATTATTCAATCGCAATTTTTGAATTTGTAAGCTGATCAACATTTACGACTTAGAGAAAATGCTACTTTTAATTGGTCACTATCGTTGTAAAACACCTACTCGTCAACGTTAGTATTATTTAATTTCTCTAAAACAAAATTGCCAGCCTCATTACTGATTACTACTTCAATGTCTTTATTCACTTAATTGGTAGACCCGGAAGTATTGTTAACTCTTTCTTTTTACAGGAAGCCGGTGCAACCTGTAAAGCTATCGATTGAATAAAAAATCGGATTTGGGTCCGTGTTGAGGCGTAAAACTACTTACTCAATATTGAAAATCAAAGTATTAGAATGAAATAATTGCTAACAAACTGATTAACAGTGAAATAATTTTCACTCACCCGCAAATAATTAACGTTCACCCACTAAATTACATAGTTTACCAAAGAAATTTAAACGTTTACCTAAATTTGGATGCGCTTTGCTGGAGAATTAGGCAGTAGCCATACAAATTTAAAGTTGTTTGGTTGAAACTAGGGTAGTGCAATAAGATCGTCCTTTAGGGAAGGGTCGGAGGGACGTTTGGCATTTGAATCGAATATTTTCCCCTCCTTGTCAATAATAAGAAACCTGGGTATTCCCTGGATGTTGTATTTCTTAACGAACTCATTATTTTTAGGAGCAAAAAGCTGAACTCCTTTCAGATCTTTATCCTTAACCATTACTTCCCATTTTTCTTTCTCATCAAAAGTGCATATACTCACAAACGCAACTTGACTGTTGTGCAATTCCTCTTCAAGAGTTTTCAAAAAAGGAATTTCCACTTTACACGGACCGCACCAGGTGGCCCACACATCGATGTAAATGTATTTACCTTTAAAATCTTTTAATGAAAAGAACTTACCATTCATATCAGTAAAACTGAAATCAGGTGAGGGCATTCCTTTTTGAACCGATTTTAGTGCCAAATATTTTTCAGTAATGGGAGCTCTTTGTGATTCATCATTAACGATAGAAATAAATTTATTATAAAAGGCTTCCGTATTATTTGTTTTATCAATTAATTGCTGCGCAATTTGAACAGCCATAAATGATTTCACTTTATTATTTTGAACAAGAGAATCTAGTGTAGCAAGCATTCCGGTTCCAAGATCTTTCTCATTACCGGCTATCATCTTTTCACTGTTAATGGAATAAATATAATTAAGAACTACCTGGCTATAGGATGGAGCCGACAGCAATTTTTCATTGTTTACATCCAGCGATTTGAATGGATCAGGATAGGTTGCTGAAGTTTTGAAATCCGTTTGTCCCATCTGGTAACGCATCATCATAGGAAAATTAAAAATATCATTTTTACTGTCGAAGGCGATATTATTTTTTTCCAGGAATTTAAAATTTTCATCCAAATTTTTTGTTGCATTTAAAAGTGAATCTTTAACAGCTTTGGCTCCTGCGTTTTGTTTGATAAAATCTTCTTCGGTAAGTGTTCCCTGATTCGAAGCCGGATTCATTTGCATATATTCGGCATTTGCCAAATATTTTTTTGCGAGATAATTATTTTCATTAGAACCGTTTCCTGTGTAAGTAACGCTTTGGTCGAGGTTACTTAAATCTGCGGTGACGTTAAGATCAAATCCCGGCTTAAGAAAAATACTGGTGTATTCTCGTTGAAAAGAAAGATTATAATATCCTTCCGGAAGAATACCTGAATATTTAAAAGTCCCCGATTTATCCACACCAATTTTATAAACCGAATTGTTTATGGAATTTACAATTGCGATAGTATCCAAATTCAGATTTTTAATTGATCCTGAAATGGCAATTGATTTGGTTTTGCTTTGCGCAGAAGTTAGGGTTACTGAAAATCCTATTAGAAGAGCGATGCAAATAACTTTTTTCATATATTTTTTCATTAAAATTTTCAAACGCTAAGGTAATTAATATTAATGTATATGCTGTGTTCAACTTGTAAGTGCAACATTTGATTTTGTTCTTTAGATCTGCTACTCATTTTAATAAGTTGATTTACACCACTATTATAGAATGTATACCTGTTCCGTTATGAATATTCGCTTTGGTTGAAATTGCTTCAAAAAGCATTCAAACCGGTTACTTTTTTTATTATTCGAGTGGATTATTAATCAATAATAAAGGAGTTAATTGGGAAGCATCCCTAGATGTAGTTAATGTAGCTGAACAGCTTGTCAATTAATGATTTACAAAATTATTGAATAAATTTAATGTAAATATTTATGACCTTTTATAAATTTTATTCAAAAATTTGCAGAACCCGCAATTTTATTGCAAATTGCATGAAATTAGGAATTTATTATAGCTATAGCTTCTTTTCGGAGGAAACCTAATTTTCAAATAGTATCCATGAGAAAATACCATTCTAAATTTTTCCTTGCATTTGCATTCATCTACCTGATGGGCCGATTGTGTATGGTGTTAATCTCAAACCCGGAAGTGGAAAATGTTATGAGTATTAGCTATTCTCCAATCCCGGAGAATGCGATGACGGAATTCAGCTCCGCTATTCAGAACGATGCTGACGTGCCAGCTAATTTGAGAGCAAGAAAAGTTTTTCGAACCAATACCATTATTAAACTTCAAAGCAATATAATTGAAGCTAAATCCTCATTCCAGCTCATCGCTGATTTTGTAAGCACTGACATTGAACCCCCGGATTTTATTTAATGTTCCTTTTTGAATAGAAGTGTTCATTAAATTATAATGTAACCATTCTAGAATCAATAATTTTATTGAATAGTATTTTAAAATTACTGGCATATAGTAAATTAACATCATCCGGTAATATTTTCTAAATCTCAATTCAGTATAAGAGGAAAATAGAATAGAATTACTAAGCCGTTTTCAGCATTTAATCTAACCCAAAACCAATCTATATTATGAAAAAACACTTGACCCTCCAACAAAAATTTAAACAATTGCATCTGCGAAAGCTACTGCTACTTTTCATGCTGTTTGCCGGCATATCAATTTCAACTAAAGCAAATGTAACCAATTATACCTTTGCATCTTCTTCAGGAACATACACACCCATAAGTGGCACTGTATTATACACAGGCTCCTGGGACGACGGTGCATCCGCACTGCTTACTATTCCTTTTAGTTTTAAATTTAACGATCTCTTTTTTAATTCGCTAAGCGTAACTGCAAATGGGTTTTTAACATTCGGAGCTATTCCTAACGGCAATATTTATTGTGGTCTTCAAAACAGTCCAAGTAACTCAATTGCAGGTTATGGTACCGACTTGGTTGCATCGGGCGCCGCTTCCACCGTTCAATATTCCACACTAGGGTCTACTCCAAACCGCCAGTTTGTTGTTCAATGGACCAATACAAAACATTATTCGGGTAGTGCTTCAGATTTATGGACTTTTCAAATCATCTTGAATGAATCTGATAATAGTGTTCAGGTAGTTTATGGAACTACATCTGATGCAACAACCATGGGTGCAAATACTTGCGCTGATGTAGCAACTGAATCAGGTAATGTTGGATTAAAAGGAGGAAATGATTTTAACATTCGTAGCGTAACAAATGGTACCAATACTTGGGCAACTTCTGTTGCAGGAGCAGCATTAACAGATGTGTGCAACATGTCTGCCACTAACGTCCCTGCATCAGGTTTAACCTATACATGGACTCCTCTACCTCCTTCTAACATGGTGTATGTATCAAGTACAACAACATTTGTAAATAATGGTGGCAATGTCCAGCTCGGATCAACCAATAAAGCCATTTACAGAGTTGAGGTTTCAACAACCGGATCCTTGTCCCCACTTTCGGTAACAAACCTTGCCCTATCAACTGCAGGTTGCACCAATGCAAGTACAGATATTAATAATGCAAAAGTGTTCTTTACAGGAACAAGCAGTTCGTTTTCTACCACTACACAATTCGGTGCTACTGTTGCTAACCCTAATGGGGTATATGCAGTTTCAGGTTCTGCAATTTTAGGAGAAGGAATTAATTATTTTTGGATTGCTTATGATATTAAAGCCACGGCCACTTTAAACAATACATTAACCGGATGTTGTACTTCAATTACCGGTTCGGGAAGTATGGGAATCCAAATTCCAACTGTAACTTGTCCCGCAGGAGCGCAAACAATTATGAATATTGGTTTGTGGACACCTGTTGCAGCTTTGGCACCTCATGCCAATTTGGGCGGCATGCTTTTACTTTCAGATGGTACGGTAATTTGCCATTCAAACGGCGGCGGTGGTTCAGGAAAAATTTATGATAAACTTACTCCCGATGCTTCGGGAAGTTATGCTAATGGTACCTGGTCATCTATTGCTCCTATGTTTAATGACAGGTTATTTTATTCCTCACAGGTACTTCAAGATGGTCGAGTTTATGTGGCAGGTGGTGAGTATGGTGCCGGACTTGCCAAAGGTGAAGTATATGACCCATTAACAAATGCATGGACTCTAACTCCAAATCCGGGAGTTAATTTAAGTGATGCAAATTCTGAAATATTACCCGATGGGAAAATATTACAAGCTGTGGTTGACGGAGCAGTTTCTCCTTTCCTCAGAACTACTAAAATTTATGATCCTGTTACAAATACTTATGCTACGGGCCCTACTGCATTAGGAATACACAATGAATCTGTATGGATTAAATTACCCGACAATAGTGTGCTCTATGTTGATAGGTTAAGTACTGCTTCCGAACGGTATATTCCTGCAACCAATACTTGGGTTGCCGATGCTACTGTACCTGTTGCTCTTTACGATCCATTTGGTGATGAGACCGGAGCTGCGGTTTTGTTACCTGATGGCAGAGCCTTTTTTATTGGCTCAATAGGATTCACAGCATTTTATACTCCATCGGGCAATTCCAGTCCTGGAGTTTGGACCGCAGGACCAACAATTCCGGGTTCACACGGTGCTCCCGATGCTCCTGCTGCTATGATGGCAAATGGAAAAGTGTTACTTGCACTTGGAAATGTACCAACGTCTTCTAGTAATATCTTTGATCCCCCATGCTATTTTTATGAATTTGACTATATTACAAACACCTATACGCAGTTACTGGCACCGGATGGAAACCCTACCCATAATATTGGCTGCTATCAAGCGAGTTTCTTGAACCTTCCTGATGGAAGTATTTTATACGGACAAAATCAAAGTTCTGCTTCCTCCAGATATTATGTCTATACGCCTTCAGGTGCGCAAACTGTTTCAGGAAAACCTGTTGTAAACAATATTATCTCCTTGAGTTGTGATTCGTTTAGAATTGTCGGAAATAAGTTTAATGGTATTTCGCAAGGTTCTAGTTATGGTGACGATTGGCAGATGAGTACCAATTATCCTGTGATACGTTTGACAAGCGGAAGTAATGTTTATTATTGCCGTAGTTTCAATTGGAATAGTACGGGAGTTAGCAGAGGCAGTGCTCTTGACACCGCCTACTTTAAGTTGCCGGCCGGTCTTCCTGCGGGAGCTTATTCGTTAGTGGTTACAGCAAACGGAATTGCGTCCGATCCTGTAGCTTTTAATACAGCATTAAGTCCGGCAATAACCGGTACTACATCATTTTGTGCAGGTGGTTCAACAACACTTGACGCTGGAAGTTTTACAAGTTATTTATGGTCAACAGGCTCCGTTTCACAAACAATCACTGTTAATACCGCAGCTACGTTTACGGTTACCGTTACCAGTTCCGGTGGATGTACAGGAACTGCATCAGCTACAACAACTGTTAATGCTTTACCTGTTGTAACTGCTTCAAATGTTAGTGGTTGTACAGGAAATCCAATTGCTTTATCAGGAACACCATCAGGAGGAACATTTAGTGTTGCTAACCCTTACACAGGTCCGGCTACCAACTATACCTACTCCTTTACCGATGGAAATGGATGTTCCAATACAAGTGCTGCAGCAACAATTTCTATAAATGTGGCACCAACAATTGCAGTTTGTCCTGCAAATATTATACAGTGTAACAATCATGTGGTGATGTTCAGCACACCCACTGCAACAGGAACACCAAATCCAACAGTTGTTTGTTCACCTGCATCGGGAAGTACCTTTGTCACCGGAACCACATCTGTAACATGCACAGCAACCAACACATGTGGCAGTGATGCTTGTTCGTTTAATGTAACTATCAACGAAACACCTGTAATTGCTGCATGTCCTGCAAATATTATACAGTGTAACAATCATGTGGTGACTTTCAGCACACCCACTGCAACAGGAACACCAAATCCAACAGTTGTTTGTTCACCTGCATCGGGAAGTACATTTGTTACCGGAACCACATCTGTAACATGCACAGCAACCAACACATGTGGCAGCGATGCTTGTTCGTTTAATGTAACTATCAACGAAACACCTGTAATTGCAGCATGTCCTGCTGATATAAATACAACCGGACTTGCAGGAGGTTCAGTAGTTAATTATACTCCACCAACTGCTACAGGTACACCAACCGCTTCAGTAGTTTGTACTCCTGCATCGGGAAGTACATTTGCAATAGGAACCACTATAGTGAATTGTGTTGCAACGAATAGTTGTGGCAGTTCCAACTGTTCGTTTAATGTGAATGTATCTTTGTCATGTACTGCTCCCGTTATCAGTGGTTGTCCAATTGATGTGATTCAATGTAATGATGCTGTTGTTAACTGGACGAATCCTATTGCTACAGGTACTACGCCAACAATCGTTTGTTCTCCGGCATCAGGAAGTACATTTGCAAACGGTACTACCACTGTAACTTGTACGGCAACCAATGGATGTGGAAGCGATGCGTGTTCATTCGATGTGACCTATTCATCGGCTCCTCCATCTTCCACCGTCAGCATTGTATCGGCACCAGCCAACGGATGCTCCGGAAATGTAGTTACCGTATCTACCAATTTAGTTCCCGACGCATTAACCTATAACTGGTCGGCACCGGCGGGTTGTTTGATCAATGGACTTACTAGTCCTCAAACTACCTTATCCAATACCGTTAGTATAACACTTGGACCAATTCCAGGCAACAGTTCCGGCTGGCAAATCTGTGCTTTCGCGGCTAACGCCTGCGGACAAACGAACACAAGTTGCAATTGGATACGTGGTCAATTAAGTACTCCTGCTCCTATTACCGGAAGTAGAGTTGCTTGTCCGAATACGGGCGATAGTTATTCCACCACTGCAGTTTCAGGAGCCACCTCATACTCATGGACGATCACCGGAGACGCAACAGTAAGTGGAACAGGTACAACTGCATCGGTAAGCTTCGGACCAGGATTTACCAGCGGAGTGTTGTGTGTAAAAGCAGAACTTCCTTGCGGTTATCAAAGTGGGTCAAGATGCATGACTATAGTAAATGGAATTCCGCAACTGGGCGCTATGACAGGAACATTTATTGTTTGTCCCGGAGCTACAGGGGTGCCATTTGGAGTGCCCGCATCACCGGGAGCGACTACTTATAACTGGACACTTCCTACCGGAGCGACTATTGTAAATGGAGCAGGAACAAATAACATTACTGTTAATTTCGGTTCAGGGTATTCAGCAGGTAACATTTGTGTAATCGCCACATCGGTGTGTGGAATTAATTCACTTCCACGATGCAAAACAATTGGAAGTAACACGGCCAACACTCCTGGAAATGTAACAGGAGGTTTATTTGGTGTTTGTGGACAAACGATTTCCTATTCAATAGCTGGAGTAAGCGGTGCAACAGGTTATACATGGACTGCACCATCGGGATCAACCTTCGGAACTGTAAATGGCAATAACACAATTGACGTAATCTATTCTCCTTTGTTTAGTTCAGGTCAGTTGTGTGTAACCGCTGACAACGGATGTGGATCTAGTGCACCAAGATGTGTTAATGCGAAAGGTATTCCATCGAATCCACCAATTATCGCCGGCTTAAGTTCAGTGTGTGCTTTTGATGCAGGAATCTCCTATTCTATTGCGCCGGTATTCGGTTCTATCGGATATGTGTGGACGGTACCTTCAGATGCATCAATTGTGTCGGGACAAGGCACCACATCAATTATAGTTGATTGGGGTGCATCAGGTGGAACAATCGGGGTGACGGCTTCGGGCTCATGTGGTAACTCAGGAACGAGAACGTTGAACGTAACAATGAATTGTAAACTATCGTCGACTCCTTTATCTAATGCTACTATTAGCGTATATCCTAACCCTGTTAGTACCAATTTAACTATAGAAATGGAAGTAACAACTGATGGGACTTACACTTTGGAACTGGTAGATGTATCAGGAAGAATAGTGAAAGCGGAATCAATGAAAACAAGTTCAGGATTGAACCGGAATCAATTAAATGTAAGCAACCTTTCAAAAGGCATGTATCTTCTAAGAGTTCAGAATTTATCCGGATTTTCACAACAAGTGATGATCGCCATAGAATAGAAATAATTTGTTTATAAAAAAAACCCCTTAGTCATTACGACTAGGGGGTTTTTATTTTTAAAGCTATAGATTCGACTTCAGCTCCAGCTAGATGAATACCATTTATTCCTTAACAAATTTAGAAACATAAACACCCTCTTTGGCAATAACTTTCACCATATAAATTCCATTGTTTAAAGAATTACAATCTATAAATTTCTGATTTAAAGATGCTCCTTCATTGGAAGTAAAACTGTAAACTGACTTTGCAAGCTGATCGTAAATTTGAATTTGCTTTATAGAATTTTTTTCCGGTAAGGATATTTGAATATTATCGTTAGTTGGATTAGGCCTGACAAGGTTTTTGACGATCCCTGAATTTTCAGCAATACCTGTTGAATTATCAATAACAAAATGATGCTGATAGGTATTCCCACCGTAAACGGCCTCAAAAATCCAATC
>JBBQVM010000027.1:0-19966 GCA_038211525.1 Bacteroidia bacterium | reverse complement strand
TATAATTTCCCGACCCCCAGCTGTTAATTGCTATTTCAACTATTTCTTTCACCGTTAACTGATCTTCGGGCATAGGCCCAAAATTATAACTTCCTGTGTATTTATGGGGATCTATATTTAATAACATTGCAAGTTTTAAATATCCGGCCAACGGATCTAATACATGTTGCCATGGACGAATCGCTCCCGGATTCCGTACTTGCATGGTTTGTCCATCCTCCAAGGCCCTCACAAGATCGGGAATAATTCGATCCGGTGCTCTGTCACCTCCTCCAATTACGTTTCCTGCCCTAGCAGTAGCCACCGCCTTATGATGATTCGAGTAGTTCTGTAATGAAAAAAATGAACGCTGATACGATTGTGTCACTAGCTCCGCACCCGCCTTTGAACTACTATACGGATCGTGCCCACCTAATGGGTCACTCTCGCTGAATGGAGAACCCTTTTCATTATTTTCATATACCTTGTCGGTGGTGACTATTACTGCAGTACAGGTTTGGTCAACAGATCGCATTGCCTCCAGCACATGAGCCGTTCCCATAATGTTTACTTCAAAGGTTTCTAGCGGATTTCGGTAAGAATACCTAACCAAAGGCTGTGCAGCCAGATGAAAAATAAAGTCGGGTTGGAATTCGGTTATTGATTGCTTTAATTTTTCGAAATCACGTATGTCTGCTATTACAGATTTTATTCCAAGATGACTCTCCAGGTTCTCATATAACGAATGAGCATGATCAGGAGCCAATGAATAACCTTTTAGTATCGCGCCCGTTTGACTCAATAACAACGACAACCAAGTACCTTTAAACCCCGTATGACCGGTTATGAAAACCTTTTTACCGGAAAAGCTCTTTAGTACCTCGTCATTTGAAAAATGTTCTACCAGCATTTCCATTCCGCTTTTTTGGTGTTCCACAAATTATTGAGGTATTCGTAATCGCGGTAGGTGTCCATGCATTGCCAGAAACCATGATGACTGTACATCTTCAATTGGCCCTCATTAGCAAGATTTTCTAGCGGGTTTCTTTCAAGTATACAATTACGATCCAACTCTAGGTAATTAAAAAAATTACGGTTAAAAATAAAAAAACCACCATTGATGAATCCTCCTGTATGCACCTGAGGCTTCTCATTAAAACTCTTGACATTATCTCCTTCAGTGATGAGTTCACCAAAACGGGAGGGGGGAAGCACTCCGGTAACCGTTCCCATTTTTCCGTGTGAACGGTGAAAGGATAATAGTTGTTCGATATCTACATTACAAACCCCATCTCCATAAGTTAACATGAACTCTTCACCGTCGATATATTTCTCAACCTGCTTAACTCTCGATCCAGTCATCGATTGAGGTCCGGTTTCAGCAAATGTAATCTCCCAGCCGGTTTCGTCGTGCGAGTTGTGAATTTCCATGTTGCCTTTCCCCAATGTAAGCGTGAAATCGTTATTGCGAATTTCATAGTTCATGAAGTAATTTTTTATTACATCACCTCGGTACCCTAAACAAAGAACAAATTTATTGAATCCGAAATGGCTGTAATTCTTCATGATATGCCATAAGATGGGTCTTCCTCCAACTTCTACCATAGGCTTTGGCTTGTATTCTGTTTCTTCCTTCAAACGTGTTCCCAATCCACCACAGAGAATAACTACTTTCATACTTTAAACAGATATGTTGATTTAGTTGAGATGAATTGATTTCTATTAAAACCTTGAATTCAGTAAGATTGCAAATTTAAGAAATTGGCTTTGGAATCAATACTTTGCATATCATTATAAATACATGAAAATCAAATATTTAAAAATTCTTAATAAAACTTTATTTATAATTCAATTTTAAAGTTTAATTTTCATTTTAAATATTAAAATTCGCTTTATGAAAAACTGTTCAAATCCTGTCTTCTATCAACTCAAAAAGGCTCTTTTTTTTGTTCCAATTTTATCCTGTTTTATACAATTACATCCAATTTCTGTATCAGCTCAAGGCGGATATGTTTGGACTCAAAAAGCGGATTACGGCGGAGGTGCAGTATATGATCCGTTTGCTTTTGTTATTGGAAGTAAAGCGTATGTCGGTACAGGGATATCATTAAACCCAAGTGTAAATCGTACTGATTTTTGGGAGTATGATTCACAAACAGATGTTTGGACACAAAAGGCTAATTTTATTGGTTTAGGAAGGTATGGAGCAAAAGCATTTTCCATAGGTAATTTTGGATACGCAGGTACAGGATGGACACCTAGCGCCACTTCAACATTTTACAAATATGACCCTTCAGCCAATGTTTGGACACCGGTCACCAATTTTGGAGGCTCAGCACGTTATACTGGAACTGCATTTTCACTTGGTAATTTCGGATACTTAGGATTGGGTTATTCGCCTTGCAAGAGTGATTTTTGGCGTTATGATCCTGTTTTAAATGTCTGGAATCAAACTGCAAGTTTTCCGGGTGGAGTGCGTCAGGCAGCTGCTGCTTTTACAATCAATGGTTTGGCTTATGTTGGTTCGGGTAGTTGTAATAGTTCTATCTATCAGGATTTTTATAAATATGATCCTTCCAATAATACATGGACGTTAATTGCACCGTTCCCGGGATCGCCCAGAGCTGCAGCGTTTTCATTTTCGCTTGGTACAGATGGATATTTAGGAATGGGGTTCAATTACCCAAATTCCTCTGCACCTTACACCATTTTTAAAGATTTCTGGAAATATAATTCCAATACGGATACTTGGATTCAATTACCTGACTTTCCCGGTGGTAAATTATTTGACGGGATTTCATTTGCAATTGGAAACAAAGGTTATGTTGGATTGGGTTCCGATACCTCGTTCGCATCTCCACATTATGTGGATATATTTTGGGAATATGCCCTTTCTACCGGTTTAAATGATGTTGGAAATTCCACCTCTAATTTAATTTGCTATCCCAATCCAGTTGTTGGTAATTTGTCAATTGAATTACATTCTGATTTTAAAAATAATGGATTGTCTGAAATTCAGATCTATGATATGAATGGAAAATTGGTAAAATCGGCTATCATCAATAAACTCTCTAAACTAATTGAATTAGATGTTTCTAATCTGGTAATTGGAAATTACTCATTGAATTTAATTCAAAACAATAAAGTTTTAGCCAGTTCTAAGTTTACTAAAAATTAAACACTACTTTTTATTCAGATAGTATTCACAAAGCCATAAATTTCATACTTAACTATGTTTTCCATGAGCCCATCAATTATCTCCTGATGGAATAATGCCTCTGTGTTTAAAAGTATCCTCAAAAAGTCGAATTTTTTCCGTTTCGCATGTTTTAAGAAGTGTTCCTATAATTTAGCTCAGCTGCTGATAATTCTTACATTTTGACTTAATTTCAAATCTCCAGCAATATTTGACTAAATATCAGTAATTCAGGTCATTATATTTTTCGCCAATCAGATTCTTTTAGTCCGATCCAGGATTGTCAATACCTTTTTTAATCAATTTTCAAACTTTTCTTGCATCTCCTCGTAAGAATCCCTTGAAAAAGAGAATGGATTCCTATCTGATCCATGCTAATAACTTATAAATCAAACCTGTAATGATTTCAAATTTGAAATCCGACTTCTTGAAAAGTGTAATATTATTGATGCTACCTATTCTATTCGGTGCTTTCAATAATGATATTATTGCACAAGTTCCCAGTGCATCCTTCACTGTTTCGCAATCTTCAGGTTGCATCCCTTTTTCAGTACAATTTAATAATACTTCTTTAAATGCAAATTCATATTACTGGGATTTTGGAAATGGGAATTATTCTACCTCTCAAAACCCAATCAATATTTACCTTGCAACAGGAAATTATAACATCAAATTAGTAGTTCACAATAGCTCTGGTCAATCCGATTCGGTTAATTATAATGGATTAATAAATGCATGGAGTCCTCCCGCCGTAAACTTTTCAGCATCTGCAACTACTTTATGTCTCGAGAATGGTTTAATTTCATTTACCAATTTATCTACCGCATTCGATTCGTGTATCTGGGACTTTGGTGATGGATCCACATCCAATGCATTAAACCCTACACATAACTATCAATCTCCCGGAACATTTACAGTAACATTAATTGCCTACAACACTTCATTGGGATGTGATGCATCTCTTTCTAAAAATGGATACATCACCATTCTGAGTAATCCTGCCGCGACATTTACCTCGAACGAAACTTCGGTTTGCGATATCAGTACCGTCTTTTCTTTTACTGCACAAACAACTTCAGCAATAACCTGGTTGTGGAAATTCGGTGATGGTTCAAACGCAACTCAGCAAAATCCTTCTCATGTCTATAATCAACCCGGTATTTATACAGTAACATTAATAACCACCAATCAGTTGGGTTGTACAGATACTACTATCCGATTGCAATATATTGAAGTACGCTCTAATCCGGTTCCGGTTATTCAATCTACGGCACCTTTAGCTTCCTGCATTCCTGTTACCTCCTTGTTTTCAACGACCACAGGAAATATTGCAAATTATTCATGGGATTTTGGTGATAGTACTACCTCACAAGTAGCAGCTCCAACACATGTTTATTATGCTCCGAATAATTACCAGGTTAATTTGAATGTTACCTATACCAATGGTTGTTCGAATAGTGCCAATTTAAATCTTGGTGTTCATCCAAAACCAGTAGTGCTTTACCAATTAACAAACGCACAGGGTTGTACTCCACTTCAGGTAAGTTTTGTAAATAATTCGGTTGCTACCGGAAATAGTTATTTATGGAATTTTGGTGATGGAACCACTTCTACTCAAATGTCGCCATCCCATTTATACAATATTGCTGGCACTTATTATACAAGTCTTACAGTTACTAATTCATTTGGTTGTTCCACCACATGGTCTTCCCTAAACAACGTAGTAGTTTCGCAACCAAGCGCTGTTTTTACAGCAGATGATTTAAGTGGGTGTTCACCTCACACAGTTAACTTTAATCATAACGGAGGCGGTGCATATACTTACTTATGGAATTTTGGTGATGGAAATACTTCAACACAGCAATCACCTTCTCATACCTATAATGGTACAGGATCATATTTGGTTTCATTAACTATTCATGAAAACACAGGTTGTGATGTAAGTTACACACTCCCTTCACCAATAGTTGTCACTACAGGAATTAATAATTTTAATCCCGTAACGCCGGTCAGTGCATGTGCTCCATTTACCGTAAACTTATACGACAACTCTCCGGGTACTTCTGCATGGCAATGGGACTTTGAGGACGGCACCACATCGAACCTTCAGAATCCTGTTCATACATTTACTGCCTCAGGGACTTACCACGTCAGCCTTCAAACTCAATCCACCGGTAGCAATTGTTCTCAAGCGATTAATCCTTATGCCATCTATATAATAAACAGTGGGGAAGCAGATTTTGATGTCAATCAAACGCTTTGTCCACCCTTTACCGCCACTTTTGTTGATCAGTCTACCAACGCGGTTTCATGGTTATGGGATTTTGGTGATGGCAGTACATCTACTCAACAAAGTCCTGTTCATATTTATGTGGATCCCGGATTTTATAATGTAACGCTTACCATAACAACTGCTCAAGGGTGTACTTACACGAAATTTCATAACTATGCTGTTTCCTTTTTACCACTCACTGCAAATGCTACAGCAACAACTAATGATACCATTTTACCATTAAATGTTCAGTTCTATTCCAATAGTTCGGGAGCAACTATCTGGTTATGGGATTTCGGCGATGGAGGTACTTCAACATCCCAAAATCCTATTCACATTTACACTGTCCCCGGACCATATAATATTAATCTTACCATTTCAAATCCTGAGTGTTCGTTCACTTACAATTACGCCGGTGTTACTATAGGATCCGGAACAATTTTACCCGGTGGAGGAACAGATACCCTGCATGTACCTGATCCGGTTTATAGTTGCATTCCTTATGAAATGAGTTTTACAAATCCAATCTTGAACACCATTTCATGGCTGTGGAATTTTGGAGATGGAGATACTTCAACTTTAGAAAATCCAACTCACATCTACACCGATCCCGGAGTGTATTTTGTATCATTAATTACATGGGATAATTACGGACAAACCGATACAGTTGCACAGCCAGTACCTTTTTATCTAACAGGATCAACAGCCGATTTTCAAATTGGATATGTGAACAATTGTACAGGGTCCTCAATTAACATTCAAAATAATTCTTCAAATGCAATTTCTTATTTGTGGGATTTTGGTGATGGTGCTACTTCAACTTCCCAAACTCCTACACATACTTACAATACAACAGGAATCAATTATATTATTTCGCTCACGGTAACTGATACTTTAGGCTGTACTGATTATATGGCTCGTAGTTATTACGCAGCAGCAACAGCCACCATCAGCGCAAGCACAAGAAGAGCCTGTGCTAATGATACTGTGTTTTTTAGCAGTGGATATTTGAATTTTGTATCTTACTTATGGGATTTTGGTGATGGTAACACTTCTATCGTAAGCAATCCATTTCATATTTATGCCGATTCAGGAAATTATCAGGTAACATTAACCGTCACCGATTCAGTTGGCTGTTCCAATACTTGGGCATTACCTTATTTTGTAAAAGTTAATAAGCCTTTGGCAGGATTCACTTCAGTAATAACTCCTAATGGATGCAATCCTTCTTCCGTGCAATTTACTAATACCTCAACCGGTGCTATGTCATGGAATTGGGATTTTGGTGATGGTGGAGTTTCATCACAACTTAATCCTGTTCACAATTATGGAGTTCCCGGAAATCATTCGGTAACTTTAACAGTTAGTAATGATGGATGTACCAATTCATTTAGTGTAAATAATCTAATATTTGTTCCGGTTTTAGTAGCTAATTTTTCTTACTCTCAATCTTCAGATTGCTATCCCGTAACTGCTACATTTTCTGATAGTTGTCGTGATGCTGTGAGTTGGTTATGGGAATTCGGCGATGGCACAACATCAACTTTTAGAAACCCGGTTCATGTTTACACCAGCAAACCTAATGGTGTGATAATATTAAGAGTGACGGATGCACATGGATGTACAAGAAATATTTCCAAACCGAATATTCATGCTATGGAAGTAAATGTTTCTATGTTAGATACTATCGGTTGTACACCGTTTGTTTTTTCAGTATTAGATTCATCTGATCTGGTTAGTAGTTGGTCGTGGAACTTCGGCGATGGTAATTTTTCAGCTAGCGCCTCACCGACTCATACTTATTTAAATAATGGAAATTATTCGGTATCATTAATAGCAACAGCACCATCTGGATGCACCCAGGTTCTCTCACCGGTTACTCATGTAAAATCAACAGGTCCTTCGGCACAGTTTTCACTAAATTCGGTAGTGTCATGTGCTCCAACTATAGTCTACTTTAATGATAATTCTACCGGTGCTAGTTCATGGGTATGGAATTTCGGTGATAATAATCAATCGGTATTGAATGATCCAGTTCATATATATAATCAACCCGGAGTATATGATGTTACACTGGTAGTTAGTGATTCATCAGGTTGTTCTGATACTTTGGTGCGTCCTGCACTAGTTCACATTACTGGTAGTATTGCAAATTTTACAGTTTCGGCTACAACAGGATGTAGTCCCTGGCAGGTTTCGTTTCAAGATTCGTCGTTGAGTGCATTTAACTGGTCATGGAACTTTGGGGATGGAAATTCATCAACACTTCAAAATCCAAATCATACTTATTCCACACCCGGAAACTATACTGTAACGCTGATAACTCACGATACTACTGGATGTCAATCGGTATATTCTAACCCCATTCCTCTGTTTGTGCAACAACCTCCCACAAGTAATTTTACACTTTCCAATACTTCAGGATGTGCTCCTTTAAATGTTACTATTAACAATCAGTCAACAGGTGCTGTAAATTACACATGGGATTTTGGAGATGGAACTACATCAACCAGTCACAATCCAAATCATATTTATAGCACTGCCGGAACATATTTTATTTCGTTGGTAACAGGAAATGGAACAGGTTGTAAAGATACTATGATATCGCTGGTCCCAATTACAGTTGGAAACACACCTGCTCCATCATTTACAGCCAGTAATGTAATTGGATGCCCTCCTTTACCGGTTCAATTTATCAATAATTCCACCAACACCGACAGTTCTACAATTTTTGTTTGGAGCCTTGGTAATGGACTTACTACCACAGGCGATGAACCTGCTCATGTTTATGTGACACCCGGAATCTATACCGTAACATTAACTGCTACGAATAATGGAGTATGTTCAGCTTCGTATGTGTTGAATAACCTAATAAATGTAAACAATGGAACACCACCACCACCGGTTCAACTAAAAAGTGTGAGTGTACTTGATACTAATTCAATTGAAATTACTTGGGGTAATCTTTCACAATTAGACTTATCTGCCTATAAGCTTTACCGCTATAATGCAGGAATGTCTATGTATGATCTCATCTATACAGATACCAATCCAGGAAATACGAGTTTATTTGCAACTACCACCTATACCGATCACCATGTTCATACATCTGATTCAACGTACACTTATGTGGTTCAAGCAATAACCAACTGCTCACCGGGAGGAACTCCTGATGATCAAATTTCGCACACAAGTATAAATCTCGAAGGTAGTATTATTGCCAATGCTGTTCACCTGGAGTGGAATCTATACAATGGTTGCACTACTGGAGGATATGAAATTTATCGGCAGGATAATTTAAACGGTAGCTTTAATTTAATTTCCATGGTGGATGAAAATTCTGCTTATTTTATTGATTCAACTGTTTACTGTGGCATGCTTGCTGCCTACAGGGTAAAAGCTGTTAACCTTTGCGGGGAAGGGTTTGAAGCATGGTCAGATATTATTGATTTAGATGCACCCGGAATATTATTAAATCAAAAAGTAGACATTGTAAGATCAACAGTGGTGGATGATAGTTATGTCTTTACCGAATGGGCCCCACCGGCAATAGCACCTCAATTAGTAACTAGTTTTGAATTATACCGATCTACCGACAATGTGAATTTTTCACTTATTCAAACATTACCTCCGGGTGAAACTAATTATTCTGATTTCGATACTCATGTAATGGTTCAGAATTATTTCTACAGGATAAAAGTGAATAATTTGTGCGGGTTAGAAACTACACAAGGGTTGCCGGGATCCTCTATTTTACTAAATTCATTTTTGGATGATGAAAACAGGTCCAATTTGAGATGGTCGGCTTATCGTAATTGGGACACAGGTGTTGATTATTACGTGATAGAAAGAATTGATTTGAACGGAAATTGGGTACAGGTGGGAGTTGTGGATGGTTCTGTTAAAGAGTATCTTGATAGATAGAAACTATCTTTCTTAAGCAAGCTCCATTTTAAAAGTTGAGAATATACTATTTATTCAGATCAATTTTTTCAATATTGTTTTCTGATACATGCTTCATTGCATTTTCAATGGATGCGTTTAATTCAAATCCAATTATTAACTGGAGTGAATTGAAATTGATCCAAATGAGTATCACGATAAGCGTTCCAATAGAGCCATAAATTTTGTTATACTGACCAAAATTGCCAACAAAATAATTAAAGGCTAGAGTAGTTAGTATGAGTAGAAACGTAGCAGTAACAGATCCTACTGAAATAAACGGACGTTTGTTTTTCTTGGAAGGGCCATAATAATATAGAAAGGATATCATTAACAAGGCCATCAGCACCAATATGAACCATGTTGCTGCTCTTACCAAATTATAACTTGGGGCAGAATCCAAAAGGTTTTTACTTTCGAGATAGTTGTATACTACTTCAGCAGTAACTATCATTCCTAAAGAAAGTATCACAATAATTGCCAACATCAATGTTAGGAAAATTGAAATCAATCGTTGTTTAAACACTTTTCTTACCTCAATACCATGGTAACTCTGATTAAATCCTTCAATCATTGAGTTAATTCCATTTGTTGAAACATATAGCGCAAAAATAAATCCAAAGGACAATAAACCACCCCTGGGCTGGTTCAAAATGTCTTCAATGGTTGATCTTGTTGCTTCAAAGGTGTGAGGAGGGAGGACGTCGATTAGTAAATTCAGAATCTTATCCTGAAGACCGTCAACAGGAATATAAGGGATAAGTGTGAAAAAAAATATGATGGTGGGGAAAATGGCCAGAAAAAAATCGAATGAAATAGAACGAGCCCTCGCCTGTATGTCCCCTTTTTGTATTCCTACTACAAAGAAAGTAGCAATATCTAGAATGTTTATTTTTTCTTCTCCGGGATATTTAATTTTTGCCAGGATTAAAAATAATGGTTGGATGATCCTTTGAAAAATAAAGTCCTTCAGGAAACCATACCATTCCTTAATTTTATCAAAAACATACATTAGTTGTAAGCTTTAAGGCTCATATCCATACTCTTGACGGTGTGAGTTAACGCTCCAACAGAAATAAAATCAACCCCTGTTTCAGCATAACTTCTTATTGTATCCAGGGTTATTCCTCCTGAAGCTTCCGTTTCATATTTACCTTCAATTAAAGCAACAGCTTCGCGTAAACGCTGTGGTGTGAAATTGTCAAGCATAATTCGGTTAATTCCGCCTACTTCTAGTACAGATTTCACTTCTTCAATAGTGCGGGTTTCAATTTCGACAGGGATCTTCAACTTCGTTTGCTCGAGATAGGTCTTAACTCGTTTTATTGCAGGAACAATTCCACCTGCATAATCAACATGATTATCTTTAATCAATATCATGTCATACAAACCCATTCTATGATTTTTTCCGCCACCAATCCGAACTGCCCATTTTTCTAATTCGCGCATCAAAGGAGTTGTTTTCCTTGTATCGAGAACTTGCGAATGCAAACCTGCAAGCCGCTCCACATACAATTTAGTAGTAGTAGCTATTCCGCTCATGCGTTGCATGCAATTTAATACCAATCGCTCCGATTTAAGAATCGATTGATCATCACCCTCAATGTGAAAAACGATATCCCCATAGTTAACTATTGTTCCATCATCAATGAATTTGGTAAATTTCAAATTAGCATCTACCATTTTAAAGATACTTTCTGCTAATTCAACCCCTGCAACTACACCGGTATCTTTTATAAGCAACTTCGCCTTGCCCTTTGAATCAATGGGAATGCAGGCTAAGGAAGTGTGGTCGCCTGCTCCAATATCTTCCAGAAGCGATTGTCGAATAAATTCTAAAATATCCATTAAAATTAAATTATTGTTAGTTGCAAATATGCAGTTAATTTTAAAAAGAATTTAACAATGATCTTATTCAATTAAAAAAGCCACCAGTTTTTCCCGATGGCTCTAATTATTAATAAATGTTAACTATTGTTTTTCAAATCGCAATTCCTGAATAAATTCTCCTGAGGGTGTTTGTTTCACGAAGAAATAGGTTCTGAATTGCAGTCCTTGTGATGTGACTAAATTACCAATAGCATACTTGGCACCTTCTTTCGATACTCCTTTATGTATCAAGTTGAATGTTCTTGGAGTGTTTTTAGAGAAAAAATCCCTTAATACTTGTTCTGCTTGTGCTTTGCTGTAAACTTCTTCCTGACTAAGAACAGTAAGATCAACAGTAGAATTAAAAAACCTGGAAACGGCTCTGGCATCTCCGGAACGAATAGCATTGCTGATATCGGTATAAATATCCTGGGAAGCCATGACTGTTCCTGCTACAAAAAGCAAAACCATTAATAATTTGTTTAATTTTTTCATTAAATTTTGAATTTCAGGATGATTTTGCAAAAATCAAGCCAAATACCCCTGTTTGATGTTCATCTTTACACTGACAAAATACAGGAATTTATGTAAAATACAGGTCAGTTATTTTCTTCTAAATTTAAAAGGTATAAAAATGTAAGCAACTTGAATTTCAATCGTTTGTATTACTTTATCAACAGTTTCATTCATAAAATAGTATCTTTCGCATAAAAATTTACTTCATTTTATGAAAATCCGACTACTCGTTATTGGTAAAACTTCCGCCCCTTATCTGATTGACGGCATTGAAATTTACCTTAAGCGAATTAGTTATTATTCAGATTTTTCAATTGAGGTGGTTCCAGATATTAAGCGAGCACCATCCATGCTTCCTGACCAATTAAAGGAGGCCGAAGCAGACGTTTTCCTTAAAAGAATTACCGAAAGAGATTATGTGGTGCTACTTGACGAAAACGGAAAGAGGTTTTCATCTGTAGGATTTGCTGCTTTAATGCAGAAGTGGATGGTTGCAGGTAATATGAACCCGGTTTTTATTATTGGTGGGGCATTCGGATTTGGTGAAGCACTAATTAAAAAAGCTGCTTTGAAAATTTCCCTTTCGGAGATGACCTTCTCGCATCAGATGGTGCGATTGATTTTTGCGGAACAATTATATCGGGCTTTTACTATCATTAGAAATGAACCCTATCATCACAAATGAGAACTGTTTTTAACTACTAAGAACTTGTTGATATAATTCAAAATATTTTTGAACTCCGTTATTCAAAGAGTAAAAATCTTCTGCACCTGCAATGATTTTCCCTTTTGAAATGGATCGCACATTTTCGAAGTCATTAATTGCTGACTGTAACGAATTTTCGCTGGCTAAATTTATTGTCAACCCCGATCCATATTTATCAACAACTACATCTGTATCGCCGATTCCGGTATTGCAAATGATAGGAATACCCATACCCATTATTTCACCCTGTTTAGTAGGGGAGGAGGCTCTTTTGGAGAAGGTGGGCCGGATGAAAAATATGGATGCCGTACTTAAACTTAATGCCGCCGGAACTTCCGATCGTCGCGCTGAAAAATGACGCAGGCTCGATTCCGGTATGTTGCGTGATTTTGCCTTTTCAATGATGTTCTTAAAAGGTTCATGAGTAATGAAAAGGAAAACTGAATCCGGATACTTCCGGATAAATTTGCTGAAAAAATCCAACATCTCATCTAACATATACCACGTGCCAATAGCTCCCAGGTAACTGATGACTTGTTGATTTTTTGAAATCTTGAGTAGCTCGTACAGTTTATTCTTTGATGCTTCTTCCACAGCATCAGGACTAAAATGCTCCAGATCGGCACAACATGGAATTACTGTGATTGGAAGCTGTTTCGAGGTTCGTAAATTCCATGAATCAATTTCTGATTTGGCATTTTCTGTTAAGCTAACCACCCCGTCTGCAGCAACAAACATCTCTTTTTCCTTAAGTTTAAAATATTTGTAAACGGCCTTGTACAAAGGATTGGCAATATTCCAAAGCTTGCCCTCCACACGTTCATCAGCCCAGAAACCTCTCATATCAAACAGGAACTTGATACCGAATTCCTTTTGTAAGGCAAGTCCGGCTAAACCACTAATGTAACTCCTGCAGTGAACCAGTTCTATGCGGTGCTTTTCAATAAGTTCTGCGGCCCTCTTTTTCATTTTCGAAAAGTCCCGCATGGTACTGATTATTGGAGGCTTTTTAGTGTAAGTTAAAGGGTGCCATACTATATTGTGACTATTCAGTAAATCCAAAATGTGCTGATGCTCCTTCCTGAAATTTTCTGTTTTTTCAAAACTAATCAAATGAAAGTGAAAACCCTTCTTCGACAATCCTGCAAGGTAAGGGATCACCTGCGATTGCCCCAAAGGGTCAGTCATGCCATCATAAGAGAGATAAAGTACTTCGGTCAAGGTGCGATTTAAATATTTTGCAAAATAAAGAGTTTATTCCACTCCTTTGCAACATTATGTTTTTTAGTAAGTAGTATCTTTGACCAATAATAATTAGCTTATGAGATTTTACCTTCTGATCTTTTTCATTGGACTATCTACCATTGCTTCATTTGCCAGGCAACCTGGAGTACTCATACCCGGCGATAATTATCCACCAGAAGGTGTTTATTTCAGTTTTTCTGCATTTAGAAATGGTAAACCCGATTTGTTAAAATCGCAGTTGATAAAATCCATTAATGGAACCGACTTTACCATCAGACAATGGGCCTCTACCGAAAATCTTTACTATTCTGATGCCAATGGGGCTAAGCAAAGCCTGGAAATAAGTTCGATTTGGGGATTCTCGGAAAATGCAAATCTTTATGTATTTGTTGGAAATAAATTTCACAAAATATTGGTACTTGGACAAATCAGTTACTTCCTGGAGTCCTATCCAATGATCAAAGGCAATATGTCTCCTGTTGTTACTGAAACCCAAGCTACTTCGTCATATCGGTTTTTTGATATGGAAACAGGTGATATTTATGATTATAACGTCGAGAATTTGGAGGAACTCTTAGTGCGCGATGAAAATTTAAGTACAGAGTTTAAAACCATCAAATCTCAAAAGCTGAAGCGAAAAAAAATGTATTCCTTCATGGAGCGTTTTAATAAGGAACATCCCTTACGCGTGCAGGAGAATCAATAAAAAAGCCATCCGAAATGTTTAACTTCGGATGGCTCCCTCTTCTAAAAGCAAATTATTTTCCTTGTGTTAGTTCAAGATTACAGGTTATTTCAACATCTTCACCAACTACAGCACCACCTGCTTCAGTAAGTGCATTCCATTTTAAATTATAATCAAACCTACTAACGGTTCCCTTAATTTTAAATCCTGCTTTGATATTGCCATATGGATCCTTTACTGTACCTGAATACACCACATCAAGCACGATAGGTTTAGTTACGTCTCTAATTGTAAGGTCTCCTGAAAGTTGATATTTGTTTCCATTTATTTTTTTGAATGACTTACCTTTGAAAACCATGCTAGGATATTTGCCGGCATTAAAAAAGTCTTCCCCTTTCAAGTGATTGTCCCGCATTTCATTATCAGTATTGATTGAATTTATATCTACTGTAAATTCAATTTTTGCATCAGTAAAATCAGACTGTGTTGCTGAAATGCTTCCGCTAAATGACTTGAAAGAACCGGTAACTTCTGATATTACCAAATGCGAAACAGTAAACATAACCTGGGAATGTGAATTGTCAACAGTCCAGCTAGTTTGTGATTGAGATTCTGCGGCTACTGTTAATGCCGATAGGAGCAACATGATTTTTTTCATAATGGAGTTAGTTTTGATTTAATTGCAAATGTAATGTATAAACATATATGTGTAAACATATAAAATTATAATTAAGGAATATATTTCATAAGTAATTGAATTTCAATTAATAAATATTACATAAGAAAACCTAAGACTGGTGAATTCTATGAATTCATTGCTATATTTGCTTTATCATGACAATAAATAGAAATTACAAATATTTGTGGAGTCTGTCTACTTCAGCACTGGTAATAACCGGCAATTTAATGGGTGGATGGTGGGTTGCATTAAATTTTGTATTTTCTTTAGGGATATTAGCTGTGCTGGAGAATTTTGTGCCGGAAGATAAAAACAATGAATCAGATCAGGAAGATTGGTTCCCTGATAGTATTTTGTGGTTACATGTTGCTATGCAAATAGTATCCATAGCTACTTTGATTTATTCCATTCAACACTTTGAATACAATTTTTTTCAATTTATATTAATCGGGATATCTGTTGGTGTTAATTCGGGTTCGTCTGCAATTGTGATTGCTCATGAGTTGATCCATCGTAAAAATAAATACATGCGTTTAGCCGGTCAGTTTTTGTTGTTAACAGCATGCAACATTTATTTTTATGTTGATCATTTGAAAGTACATCACAAATGGGTTGGAACCGGAAATGATCCTGCTACTGCTAAATACAATGAGAGTCTTTATGCATTTTTTATAAGATCCACAATTGGACAGATTAAAAGTTCCTTCAATGTAGAGGGTGTAAGGTTAAGATTGATAGGAAAAAACCCCTGGTCCATTAATAATTATGTAATTGGTTCCCTCTTTATATTGTTGATTTTTGGAATGGTATTAAGTTACCTATTTGGTCCTGCAGTTTTAATAGCTTTCCTTTTACAGGGATTCTTTGCAAATTTTTTACTTGAATACACCAATTACATTGAACATTATGGTTTAACCCGAAGGGATCAAGAGCGAGTTACGGAGGTTCATTCCTGGCAAACAGATAGAGTTATTAGTCGTTTTTTTCTGATTGACTTAAGCCGACATGCAGATCATCACTACTATGCATCAAAACCCTACCACACCCTTTTATCGCATGAAGGTAGCCCCGTTTTACCTGGAGGATATGTATCGATGATTTATTATGCATTGTGTCCTCCTTTATTCTTCAAGAAGGTGAATGAGATTATAGAAAAACGCAACCGCAGTTGATTCAGAACTTAACCTTTCTAACTTCTGCGAAAGCAGAACTATTTAAGTGCTTTTGTATGAACTTTTAATTTTTTCTTCAGATATTTTCCGGTAATCGATTCTTTACTCTTTATCATATCTTCAGGTGTTCCTTCAAAAACTATATTTCCACCATTATCACCACCATCAGGACCTAAATCAATCACCCAATCAGCACACTTAATTATTTCCATATTGTGTTCAATAACAATAATGGTGTTACCTTGCTTTATCAAGGCATTAAAGGCATCCATTAACTTATTAATATCATGAAAATGCAAGCCGGTTGTTGGTTCATCGAAAACAAATAGGGTAGAGGTAGCATTGTTACCTTTCCCAATAAAAGAAGCCAGCTTAATTCGTTGAGCTTCTCCACCGGAAAGTGTACTTGAAGACTGGCCCAGACGGACGTATCCCAAACCAACATCTGCTAAAGGTTTTAGTTTGGTTACAATTTTTTCCTGCTGATGTGTATATTTAGTTTTGACGGGATTGTTGAAAAACATCAAAGCATCATCCACCGTCATGTTCAAAATATCATCAATATTTTTATCATTAAATTCAATTGCTAATATTTCCTCTTTGAAACGTTTTCCACCACAAGCTTCGCATTTGAGATGAATATCGGCCATGAACTGCATTTCGATGGTCACGAATCCTTCGCCCTGACAGGCATCACATCTTCCTCCATCCACATTAAATGAAAAATGAGAGGGTTTCAGATTTCTATTTTTGGCGAGTGGCATTTCTGAGTACAACGCTCTTATTTCATCGTAGGCTTTTACATAAGTTACCGGGTTTGATCGTGATGATTTTCCAATTGGATTCTGGTCCACCATTTCAGAATCGGTAATAGAGTTAAAATCGCCGGTTATCCTATCGAAGTTTCCGGTTTGTTCACCATATCCGCCCGACATTTTCTTTAGAGCAGGGAAGAGGATTTTTTTAACGAGTGATGTTTTTCCTGAACCGCTCACTCCGGTAACTACTGTAAGCACGCCCAGCGGAAACTTAACATTTACATTTTTTAGATTATTCTCTCGTGCACCTAGAATCTGAATGAACTGTTTCCACCTTCGTCTTCTTTCCGGAACAGGTATCTCCATTTGATCGTTCAGGTACAAAGCAGTTAAACTTTTTCCTTTTTTAATTAATTCATCATAAGTACCCTGAAACACCAATTCTCCACCCAGTGAACCTGCCATGGGTCCAATATCGATAAGTTCATCAGCGGCACGCATAATGTCCTCATCATGCTCCACGATTATGACCGTATTTCCGATTTTCTGTAACGACTTCAACACACCAATCAATCGCTCCGTATCTCTCGAATGCAATCCTATACTTGGTTCATCCAAAATATACATGGAACCAACCAGACTAGAACCAAGTGATGTTGCAAGATTAATTCGTTGCGATTCACCACCTGATAACGTGTTGGAAAGTCGGTTCAAGGTGAGATAGCCGAGTCCGACTTCATCCAGAAAAGTAAGCCGATTTTCAACCTCAATCAGAATCCGTGATGCTATTTTTTTATCATGTGCCGTAAGCTTCAACTTCTTTACAAAATCAAGGCAGGTAGTAACAGGCATCAGCACCAGCTCAGTAATTGACATGCCTCCAATTTTTACATAATTGGCATCTTTCCTCAATCGTGAACCCAGGCAATCAGGGCATTTTGTTTTTCCCCTGTAGCGGGAGAGCATCACCCTATATTGTATCTTATAACTTTGCTCCTCAACAAATTTAAAAAACTCATTTAATCCTTTAAAATATTTGTTACCTGTCCATAGTAATTCCCTATCAGTTTGGTTGAGTTCGTAAAAGGGGCGATGTATCGGAAAATTAAATTTATTGGCAACTTTTATGAGGGCTTCATTCCATTCTTTCATTTTTTCGCCGCGCCAGGCAACAATGGCACCATCATAAACCGACAAACTTTTGTCAGGAATTACAAGGTCTTCATCAATGCCTATTACGCTCCCAAAGCCCTCACATGTTTTGCAGGCACCAAAGGGATTGTTGAAGCTAAAGAGCAGCGTAGAGGGTTCTTCAAACAACATTCCATCGGCCTCAAATTTATTACTAAACAAATTCGTTCCTTTTTTTCCTGCCGGAGTTTCCCATTCCATTATACAAGTACCATGGCCCTCATAAAATGCCGTTTGCGCTGAATCTGCTGTACGGGCATCTGATTCATCTGAAGCTTCTTTTTCAGTGGCGAAGCGATCAACAAGTACCATGAAGTCATGGCTTTCCTCTGTAGCTTTTGTTTTTCCTTTTGTTGCTTTTTTGGATACGGTATTTTCCAGCAAATCTTCAATGCGGACCACTTCTTCCTTGTATTTTACTCTGGTAAATCCTTTTTGAAGAAGTATCGATAATTCATCCTTGTCGCTTCGGCCTTTAACACCTTGTAAAGGAAAAAATAACATTACTTTAGTTCCGTTAGCTAATTTTTTTGTGTAGTCAACTACGTCAGAAACTGTATTTTTCTTCACCTCATTTCCTGAAATTGGAGAAATGGTGATTCCAATACGAGCAAAAAGGAGCTTCATGTAATCATAGATTTCGGTGGAGGTGCCTACAGTCGATCTGGGATTGCGCACATTCACCTTTTGCTCAATGGCAATAGCAGGAGCAATTCCCTTTATATAATCCACTTCCGGCTTGTCCATTCGACCTATAAATTGACGAGCATAAGATGAAAGACTTTCGACATACCTACGCTGACCTTCGGCATAAAGCGTATCAAATGCGAGAGAGGACTTCCCTGACCCCGACAAACCGGTTACCACTACAAATTTATTTCTTGGAATTGCCACATCTAATTTTTTCAAATTATGCACTGCAGCTCCTTTAATTATTATATATTTTTTAGGATCGAGATCCGGGCTAAACTTCATTAAATGCAAGGGGATTTAGAATACAAAATTAAGGAAAAAAAAGTGGGGAAGCAGTTAAGTACGACAGTACGATATTGCAAAAGTACGATAGTACGATAGTAGATAGTAGATAGTACGTTTCCAAAAACGAGCGTAGCCGAGTTTCAATTCGCGTCATGGTGAGCGCAGCCGAACCAAAGAACAAGGGGAGGGCACAAAAAAAAAGCTCCCAATCGGGAGCTCTAAATATCTTAAAAGAAATATTACATTCTTTTTTCTTCAATACGAGCTTTTTTACCGAAGATTTCACGTAAGTAGAAAATTTTAGCTCTACGAACAACACCTCTTTTGTTCAATTCAATACGAGATATTTTCGGGCTGTAAAGTGGAAAAATTCTTTCTACACCTACACCATTAGAAATCTTTCTTACCGTGAACGTTTTGGTGGTATTGTGTCCTTTACGTTGGATAACAACACCTTGAAACATCTGCTCACGCTCTTTAGTTCCCTCTTTAATTTTATAAACAACCGTTACAGTATCACCGGCTTTAAAGTCGGGAAGTTCTCTTTTTTCGGTGAATGTTTCTTCGGCAAATTTAACTAAGTCCATGATTTTCAACAATTTTGGCCAAATAGGCCTTTCCGGAATTGGAACTGCAATATTAAGAAAAAAATTAACTCAAAATAGCATTGTGAAAATATTTTTACTCCTCATCGTCCAACAACCCCGGTCTGCGTTGTCGGGTTCTCATAATTGCCTGTTCATAACGCCAATCATTGATTAGTTTTTCATTGCCTGAC
>JBBQVM010000026.1:0-20241 GCA_038211525.1 Bacteroidia bacterium | reverse complement strand
ACTATCGTAAGCCAATCCTAAAACGGTGATATTAGCATTGGCGGAATCCTTTACTAAGTTTTTAAAAGTTTCCACACGATAATGATTGACAAATTCGTTGAAGTTTTTACCAAGGCTCTCATTGAGCAACCATGAAAGTTGATTAGGGTGCATGCCTATTAAACCTGCTAAGGATCGCAGCGATAAATCCGGATTTAAGTAAGGTGCTGCATTTGCCATATATTGAAGTAACTGATTGCGATAAGTCTCAACATGAACTTCCTCAACCAATGCCTTCTTTTTCCTTTTCCCTTCATCACTGAAACCCGAAGGTTGTATAGTTTTAGATGGCTGATCAGGCTGGTTAGTGGTGCCTTTTGTTTTAAACACCTTATCGAAGATTTTATATCTTGGGTCATCCAATAACAGCTTAAAAGCAGGGTTTTCTTTATAGAAATTTAAATAGTATTTATTGGCTTTTATATCACTGGTGATTTCTTCAAACGCTAGGTCAAAATTTCCCTTATAAATGTTGTAGATTACTGAAGCGTTCTCGTCAGATGTGACATGGAAATTTTGTGCTGCTTGTTTGGCTTTTAACAGGTATTCTTTTGCCAGCACAAAATCTCCTTTGGTTGAGTAAACAATGCTCATTCCTGCGTAGTAAATCTCAGTTTTCTCAGCAGTAACAGGCACAGCTTTGTAATGCTCAATCGCTTCCTCGTATTTTTTAAGGCGTGTTAATATATTTCCTTTGAGAGCATAAGAATTAGTATGATGAGGTACGAGCGTCAACATAGTATCGATCTCAATTAATGCCTCTTCATACCTTCCCAACCGATTTAAAGCAGCCGCATGATAATAGAAGTTAATGGGCGAAAGCGGGTCTATTTCTTTCGCCTTTATTAAACGCGAAATTGCGCGTTCTGGTCTATCGGTAACTACATCCACTATAGCTCCTCCCAAGAGTGCGTTAGCGAAATTCGGGCGATATTCTAATGCTAAGTCGATAAATGTATGAGCCTTATCTAAATCTTTCTCGAAAAAATAATTGACTACTCCCATGGAATAATTGGCCTCAGGGTCAGTTGCGTCAAGTTCAATCGCTTTTTCTGCAGCGGCTTTTGATATAGCAAATGCTTCATTAGAAGGAATAGCGCTGATTAGCCCCATATACCCGTAATAGAGAGCTTCAGCAGCATGATAAAAAGGACATGAAGGATCTTGTGCTATTGCTTCCTTAATTTGTTCAATGGCTACAAGGAAGTCATTCTTTTGAAATTTATAAAAATTGGATTTGCTTTTTAAATACAGCTCATAAGCACTTAGATTGATATGTTTTCGCTTCAGATCTTCATCAATTTCAAAATGACCAATATGTTCACGTGTTTTTTCAGCAACTGCCAATGCCACTTCCTCTTGTATTTCAAAGATATTCTCCAAGTTTCTATCCCATGTTTCTGACCAAAAATGAAAATCGTCTTCAACCTGAATCAACTGGGCAGTAATCCTTATTGCCTTTCCGGACAATCGAACACTTCCTTCCAAAATGGTGGAGACGTTAAGTTGCTTAGCAATGTCTGTAATGGGATGATTTTTCCCCTTAAAATAAAAGGAAGAGGTGCGGGAAGTAACCTTGAGCCCATCAATCTTAGCAAGTGCATTGATAATTTCTTCTGTGATTCCGTCGCTGAAATACTCATTCTCAATATTGGAACTCATATTTACAAATGGAAGTACAGCTATGGTCTTGTTTTTCAAGGTTATTTCCATTTGGTTTCACTTAAAGGTAGGCTTTTCTCCAGATTTAAATGTTAGTAATGAAATTCTCATAGTCCCAGGTCGTTATTGCAAAACAACCTGCATTAAAAACGCCTCCGGTATCTGCCTCATTCTTGAGTAAAGGTCGAACTTTTCTATCAGCACAAATTTAGCCTAATTCTTCGGTTATTCTGAGTTCAAATCTACGATATATCGCATCTCTTTCCCAAAAGAAACTATTATTAAAATTAGCAATCCGGCAAATTAGTTCAATATTTGGAAGGGTTCTGTAACGGTCGCGCTTGATGGTATTGATTTTGCCGGTGTAAGTCATCTATTTTAATCGTCTATGTCACCTTTTGGTATTGTAATGTGTTTCATTTTCAAAATTGTCCAAATAAGTATAGCGAATATAAAAGTCAAAGCTGCGAATAATTTCTCAAAGTTTGCTTTGGCAGAAAGGTTACTAAAAGTGTTCAGAAGGAATACACTAAAGAAAATCCACAATATCTGATTTATTGTTTTATCCCTAAATCTAAATTTCAAATATTCGCCTTTCATTAACAAAACCATCCCAAAAAATAAAATTATTAGTATCGATGCTGATTCATATATATACATTTCAGCGTCACTTTGAAGTGCTCCGCCCCACGCTATGTTATAAGGAATGCCCTTAACGATTACAGTTACGTGAAATAGAATTACTAAAATAACCAATAGTAACAAAGCCTTTATTGATGTTCTATAATTCATTTTCGCTAAATTAGATATGTCAGAGTTTTAACAGCTGAATTTCATTAACTATCCTTAGTGATGATTGGTATGTTTGTGAGTTTGATGGTGGATGTGTTGATTGGGAATTTCGATAAAAGTATTGTTTCCGTCAATCACTTCAAAGTTTGCCATCATTCCTGCGGCATGGTGTTCAATAATATGGCAGTGGTACATCCATGTGCCAGGGCGATTGTCAGGCATCCATGCAATTTTTATTTTTGTTCGTGGGGTCAAATTATAAGTGTCTTTCCATGCTTTGTAGGCTGGCGCTATGCCATTTTCTTCTATCACCTGAAAATAAAATCCATGCAGGTGAAACGGATGATCCATTAAACTCACATTATTAATTTCCCATATTTGCAACTCACCAACCCTTACCGGCTTATCATTTACATGCACCTCATCATTCACTAGAAAATTCATTCCGTTTGTTAGACTAGGCCCTACAGACAATTTAATATGCCGCATTACTTCAGCATCCTGTGTTGCAAGTGGTTCAATGGTTCTTAATGTATCAGGAATAAATGCAACTGATGGTTTAGCTGAGCCAACTTTAATGGTGGCAAATTTTTGCCGTTTTGGTTTTAGAAATGTTACTCTATTATAAGGCAGGGATTCTATTGCAAAAGTTTCACCTTCAGTAAATGGTCCTGCAACAATATCCATACGCTCTCCCGGGGTTATCAAAACTTCAGTAACAGTTCTTGGGTGTTCCAATAACCCACCATCGGTTCCAATAATTTGAAATTCCTTTCCCTCCATGTACAAAAGAAAATACCTTGCACTTGATGAATTAATAAAGCGCCATCTTTCCATTTGGCCGGCATTTACATTTATTACCGGTTTTTCTTTCCCGTTTATCAAAAGTGTATCACCTTCGCGGCCATCGTGTCGTTCAACAACACGGGGAATGAACCAGCCGGGTTTAGTAAATTCATTTTGCGTATTAAGTTTCATATCGTCAATCATAAAAATTCTGTCTCCGTCTGTAACGGGATCTTTTTCATCATTAACTATAATGGAGCCATACATACCTCTTTCCATCTGCACTGTTTCATTGGTGTGAGAATGATACCAGAATGTTCCGGCATGTGGAACTTCAAAACGATATTCAAATATTTCACCCGGAGCGATTGGTTGTTGAGTCGCATCTGTGCCATCCATTGATGCAGGCAAACACAGGCCATGCCAGTGAATAGTGGTTGGTTCATTAAGATTGTTGGTTACCCGAATAACAAGTGTGTCGCCCACATTTGCCTGTAATAATGGACCGGGAACCTGATTATTAAACCCCCATGCTTCAATAGTTTTTCCAGGAGCAATATCCCAATTAAATGCACTTGCTTCAAGATTGTACTCGACAACTTTATTTTGATTTTTCATGTTTGTTAAGTTTTATTTGTTTGAATAATATTGTTATTATTTTAATCTTATTCCCACTCCAAATTCTAAAGATATACTAGCCATATTGCCATCCAATGCTGAAATATCAGTGGTATTAAATGGATATGGGTAGAGAGGAATGTACATGCGGTAACTAAAAAAATATTTTTTTCTCCCAATCTTCAAATTATACAAAATACCAAAATCAGGACTAATAGAACTAACCGACATGGATACTTTTTCAAATGCGGGATTGTTCAATGTCTCTTTGAATGCATTGTATTTTACACCTGCTAAAAATGAAAATGTATGTGAACTGTGTTTAGTATAAAACGAAGTTCCCACACCAATTTTTTGACTAAGAGAATAATTATAATCGGTTTTTATATAATTAAAGTTCCGGAGGAAAGCGCTGTTAAAAGTAACCGCAGTATATGAAACCATACTGAGATGTCTTTTGATATTCAATTGCAACACATTACTAACAACGAGATCAGAAATTGGATAGGGATTTATTCCAATCCCCGGCTCCAAAGTTAACTTGCTTATGGGAAAAGTTTTAGCAGTTACTTTAGAGGAATCTTTTTGACTAAAAGCTGTTAGTGAACTTAATAGTAAAACGTAAATGAATAAATGTTTTAGGAGTTTCATAGGATTTATATTTAAAGTTTTAATTAATATTTTTATACGATTATTTGTTTTGGAAATAGAATTTGAGACCTTTCAATATGTTAGGATTTTTAGATCCCATATGGTCAACGTGAGGTTCGAGATGATTAACGATTTGCATGTTAGAATAATTATTGCGGAGGATTTGATAGTACGCCATGAATGGTGCAAGCATTCTTCCCTCGTTTTCCAATTCGCCCAACCCCATAAATACTAATTGCTGATTATTTTTGTTGATGTCGCGGTTATCCTGTTCCATCTTAAGCACTACTTCATTATCATACCACAATGAAGGGCTTAACATGATGTAGTTACCAAATACATAATTATACTTTGCAAAAGCATAGGCAGCGAATAAACCACCAAACGAGTGTCCCAGAATAATTCTGTTTTCTCTTAATGTATCAGCGCTGTAGTCGCTCTCCATTTTTGGGATTAATTCATCTTTTATAAAAAGCATAAACTTTTCAGCACCTCCTCCACCGTTTACTTTTGTTGGAGTATAATCAAATGCGCGGTCGTTACCATAGCCAATACTCACTACCATTATATTTGAAGTGGAATAATCACCGCTCAATTTTTTACAGTTATTAGCCACATAGCTAAAATTATCTTCACCATCTAAAACATAGATAGTGGCATACTTTTCAGCAGGATTATAATTTTCGGGTAAGCCCACTTTAATAGAATAATTCGCACCGTTTGAAACAGATTGAATTGAAAATTCTCTGATGAGATTTGGATTGAATTCTTCTTTCTTACAAGAAGCAATCAAGAGAATTAGGAGAACTGGGATCAATTTTTTCATTGTTTTTTGTTTTAGATTTTTTGAATTAGTTTTCATTTTGTTTTTTGTTTTTTACTAAAATATACTTTGTTTATATTATGAACATTGTTCAGTTAAAAGACAAAAAAAAGATTATGCCTTTATATTATTTAAATAATTTTCCCAGCAAGCTTTTATGTATTTTTCCGTTTGAATTTTTGTGAGTCCCATGGGTTCATAACTTTTATTCACGAATAAAGTACACAATCCATGAGTAAGTCCCCAAATCTCCAGGCGCAAAAGAACTTCATCCGATCTGTTTACTAATTTATTTTCGATACATTCTCTTACTGTATCTCTTAAAAATCCAACCGCGTTTCCATGTGTTTCCATCCTATCCTCTTTTTTAAATTCAGTAAGAGGCGAATTATGAAGAAACATTAGATTGAAGCATTGTGGATTCTCCATATTAAATTTCATATAGGCATAACCCATTTGCCTTAAACGATCAAATGGATTTTTGATATCTATTACATCAGAATATGCATTTACTAAATTTCTGAAACATCTTGCTTGGATATCAAAAAAGAGAGCATCCTTATCTTTATAATATAAATAAATGGTACCCGGGCTGTATTCAATCTTTTTGGCAATTTCACGAAGTGATGTTCCCACATAGCCTTCTTTCAAAAACATTTTAAATGCCGCATCAATTATGATTTTGCGCATTTCATCTTTCTCTCTTCCTTTTCGCTCTGAAATTCCCATTTGAGTTAGTTTTATTAATTGAACGCTGCAAATATACTGAACATTGTTCAGTTATTCCTAATTATTTATTGCTTTTATTTGAAAATACTCGCTATAATTCTGTTAATCAATGATATAAAATTAAAATATTTACTATTTCTTTGAAAAATTTAATTAAAAATGTTGGTTTTAACAGTCTTTCATCATCTGTGCTGAGGGTAGATTCATGCGTTAATTAGTAGGTTAATGGATATGATTAGCCGGCCTTTCAAAATAAGACCTGGGGCTACTAATCACATCAAAGTTTTGGCTGTTATTCTTGCAGCATAGGGCAAAGCAATAAGAAAACTGGTAAATCCAACAAATTAACATTCTATTTAGAATCGCTATCCAAAGGTTAATACTGCAATATTGCAATAAATTTGTGTGGAACGCGAAATCAATCAACAATTACCAATTTTACTGTTTATATAATTTTGTGAACTCACAAGTTGCTTTTTGCAACTATTTTTGCAAGGTGTAAATGGCCGGCTTGATTTGTTGATTGGTTAATGCCTCCAAATATTCAATTTTCATTTTATTACAAATGCCTGAATAATTACAAGCTGAAATAGTTTCTGTATATAATGAAATCTTACCAAAGGTATGTTTTAATTTATATTTTAAAAAAATAATTACAAAAATCTTTAGTCCTCCCGGCAAAGACTTTATCCGACATATTTTAATTATAAAAAAATCCCACCACCAAAAATAAAACTGCTGCAGCACCCGCTGCAATGAAATTATAAGGGGTTGCATATTTTAAATACTGTGCATGGTTTGCGTGAGTAACATTCGATGACATATTCGTCATACCTGCCACAGGTGAAGTCACATCTCCAAATGTACCTCCGGTAATTATTGCCGCAACGCATAGGGGGATGTTTACTCCCGATACTACCGCAATTGAAATTGCAATAGGCATTAGTAAAGAAGCGGCTCCCCAACCTGAACCAATAAAGTAAGTTACGGCAGAAGATAAGATGAAAAGTGAAACGGCTACACTCCATGAAGGCATAGCACTACCAATATTTTGATTTATAAAATCGTTCATTCCCAATGCTTGTGATACACTTGCTAACGGCCACGCTAAAGCAAGAATTACCAGCGTGGTCATTATTTTATTTCCTCCTTCAATCACATCAGAAGTCAATTCTTTAATATGGTATTTTTGAAAAAAGTATAGAGTTGAGGTAATAGCTATAGTGATAAATAAGGCAACTAGCATAGCTCTGTTGGGTTCCGTATTTGACATAGCTTCTATAAAAGTAGTGTTGCCAGATTTTTCTTTCCCAAAATACCAGAAGAAGAAAATACTGAGTGATATCACACTTAATAGAGGAACAATAAGATTGAACACCTTGGGTTTTATTGCAGATTTCATATCCTCCTTGTTCATCTTCATTCCCTCCATCTCCTTGCCATCATCTTGTTTTGCAGGAACATTTATCGGTTTTTTAAATTGATTAAAAATGGTAATAAAAGTAATAAGGAGTAGTGCAATGCTGAAAAATTCCAAAGGAATCGCTTTTAGCCAAACGGAATAAGCAGATGCATTATCAGGCGATCCGGCAGCTTTCAAGCCGATACTAATATTTGTAATATTAAAACCAACAAAAGTAGTAGCAATAGGAATAAGTTCTACTACCGGACTGGCAGTATTGTTTAGCATAAAAGCTAATCGTTCTTTTGCTATTTTATTCTTTTCTGCAAGCGGTCCAATTATAGCACCGGCACCTACTACCCTGAATCCACAATCAATAAATGTCACAGGCAGCAATGCCCATATAAGGAACAGCACCCCTTTTTCACTTTTCACATGTCTTTCTGCAATTTCGGAAAAGGCATGGATCCCTCCTGATTTTTTAATAATAGCCATTAAGCCACTAAATAAATATAGGAACAAAAGTACTTGCAGACTCCCGCTATCTGTTAACGAATTAACAATTTGATCCACTGCTGTTTCAAAACCACCCGTAAGAGTTGGGTTGAGAAGATAGCATCCTGCGAGCAATCCAATTAATAACGAAGGAATAATTTTCCTGGATAAAATTGCAATTCCAATAGTAATAAGTGGTGGCAGAATAGAAAACCAAAGATTTTGCATTGCTTACATTTTTACGATTTTTTGCGTCTCCTTTGTAAAAAAAAGACGAAAACAACTATAACAATTATGGCTAAGAAAGTCCACATTCCCCAGCCCATGCCCCAGCCCAGGTGGTTTCCATTCATCATGTCATTCATTTTTACTTTGTTTTTGTTTGTTATCCCACAAAAGAAACTCTTTTTCGAAAATTATCATTACACAATTCTGTATTAGATTTACATAATTCCCACATTTTTCAAAATCCTTTTAAGTTAAAATTTGCCTTGTCCGTATAATGACACCACTACATAAAATAGTAGTGTCCAAATTAATCCAATTTAATCCATGCTATAATTGGTAGCAAATTTAGCTGAATGAATTCTTGCTATATTATTGAACTGTTAGTTGCTAGACAAAAATTTAGAATTTAAAAATTGGTCTTATTCTAAAACTATGACGATATCAATCGGCTATTATCAATTTTTCTGTTGTAACTGATTATCTTGTCTCAAGCCTATAAAATAAATTCCAGTTGGTAAATTATCTCGGTACAAAGTTATTGTCTGTCAGGAAATATTATTTATTTGTTTTACTTACTTTCCTGTTACATTATAAATTTCAAAGGATGCATTTTTGAATAAATCGTTTGTATTTATAGTTGTTCCAATAAGAAAATCGTTTGAAAAAACATTTAAAAAGGGCTTGTAATTTATATCACTCTCCAAATTTTTGAAGTTGCAAAGCTATTAATGCTAGGTCGCTATTTAACAGAATTTATTCCAGTTCGTCAAACTTCGCTTTCATGGTCGGATTGCCGTGGGTTAATTTTTTAATGGTTAAGTCTTCTGTTTTTTCATTTGCAAGTCGAAGATTATTTTCGGACGATAACAAAGCATCTTTTGTTTTTTGCAATTCTTTAATGGTTTTATCTATTCCATCAATTGCATCTTTAAATTTACGACTTGCCAAATCATAATTTCTTGCAAACCCATCTTTAAACTTGTTCATTTTCTCTTCAAAATTAGTAATGTCAATATTTTGACTTTTTACTAGCGCTAGTTCCGATTTATAATGCATGGAGTTCATAGCCGCATTGCGAAGTAATGTGATAATAGGAATAAAAAATTGCGGCCGAACAACATACATTTTGTTGTATTTGTGTGAAACATCGACAATACCTGTATTGTAAAATTCACTTTCTGCTTCTAATAAAGTAACAAGAACGGCATATTCACATTTTTTTTCGGTGCGGTCCTTATCAAGTTCTTTCAAAAAGTCTTCATTCTTCTTTTTTGTAGCTGTGTCATCTCCTTCATTTTTCATTTCAAACATAATTGAAATAATTTCATTTCCTGATTCGTCAGTCTCCTTATAGATGAAATCTCCCTTACTGCCGGATTTTGAATCGTTATCTTTTTCAAAATACGCTTTTTGAAACGCTGTTGCGCGAAGTTTGTTAAATTCCGTTTCACAATGTTGTTCCAGTGTTTCGCCTAGCATTTTAGTGGAAAGCTTTAGCTTCATATCTTTAACACGAGCAATTTCCTCGTCTTTATATTTGATGATTGCATCTTTATTATGCAATTCAGTTGAAAATTGTTGCTTTAAAGAATTTTCCAGATTTTGTTTTTCTAAGTCTTGAATCTTCAGCTCATTTTTTAGATTGTCCCGTTCTTTCTCCACCATATTCACGGCCTCTTTCACAGCAAGTTTTTTTTCAACTTCAACATTAGTAATTTTTGCTGTTAACTGAATTATCTCTGCTTCCTTTTTATTTAGCTTTTCAGAAAGGGCCAACTCGCTATAAGCTTTGAGTTCGGTGAGTTCTTTATCTTTTTTTGCAAGCTGTTCCTGAAAAGAATTTTTAATAGTTGCTTCCGCTAATTTTACTGCGCTTACTTTTTCATTGTCGGCAAGATGAAGCCGATTTTGTAATTCTTCATCAAATTGGCGATTTCTGATTTGTTTAACAATATCAGCAAAGCCGGCTTCATCAATTTTAAATGCTTTGTTACAATTTGGACAAATAATTTCGTTCATATATTCTTGTTTTATTAATTGAGCCTAATTTAAGTGTTAACTTTTTTCTTTAAAACAATTATTAATATATCGATTTCGGTAATTCAACCAAAGTTTTGGCTGTGTTCCTGGAAGTTGAAAGGTTTCCCCCGTTTTTTCTTCTCCAAATTTAACCCGGCATTTACCAAATTACCAAATATTTCTGAAAATCCATACCCATTTTTAGAGGACATTAATCAGGTTAATGATAGGTCTAAAGCATTGATTAACTATTGTTTAACTTCGTTAAAAGGGAACTTGGTATTAATGTTACTGCAAATCACTACAAAGGTAAAAAATCTATCATTTCCCTCGCATTCATAAAAATGAGAGAAATTGTCTGAAATGTTATTTCGGTATAGTCGGTAACATAATTTTTCATTAGACTAATGCAAACACTTTTTTATAATCTCATTCATAGCATATTGCTGATATAATGCACGCAATACTATCTTCACATTTTAGTATTTAACAAGTCTCTTGATGTATCGTTCCTTATCATTGGATAATTTGAGAATATAAACTCCCGAAGCAAATTGATTGAAATTAATTTCAACATAATTTTCATTCTCAAGAAATTTAAAATTGTTCGAATAAACTTCTCTTCCTGATGGATCAACTATCAACAGTTTATAAGTACCTCCCTCTAAAAGATCAGCATCAACTATCACATTTCCATTTAATGGATCATAAAACATATTAATGCTATTGGCAGTTAAAGGTGCTACAACAGCTCCTTTTTCTTGCGGGTCAAAGGTTTTGATGCAAGGCACACGAACCTTCACAGCTGAGGAGGTATCGAAACAATTCGCATTATTCATTATTACTGTATATGATCCGGGCGTTTTTGCCCAATAGGTATTACCGGAAGTTGATACAGTGACTCCATTTCTTTTCCACTCATAACCAAAACTCACATTCAAATAGGCAGAAAGTTTGACTGAGTCGCCTTGACAGAATGATAATGGTCCCCCAGGAGTTATACTCGCTATATTAAAAGCAGAATAAAACAATGCAGTGTCATTTACCGGATATGATTTACAACCTGTAGTGATATTCAAATCATAAAAATTGTAAAAATTATTTGTAGTATGAAAGATTGAATCTACATATCCCAAAATTGTAATCGGATTACCAACAACACTAATCGGATAACTCATCCCATTTGTATTACATGATAATGGAACACTGTTTGTTTTTACAATCAGATCATACATTGTATTTCCGTAAAGAGCTGCTTGCATCCATACTTTAATAGGCCCACTACCTGCTTGAACTGCTTTATAAATTGATCGCACATCTATTTGAGTTCCTGCCTTCTTCAAAGATATAGAAGCATATCCTGTTTGTAAAGGATAAATATAAAAATACTCAAGTGTTCCGGGACTATTGCAAAAAAAACGAATTCCTTCCTGTACTGTGCCGGTTATACCTGTTGAACCAATAGTGTTATCAGTGTATCCAACAGGCATTAATGCTCCATCCACTGCGTTTACATTGAATACTGTGTTTGTTGAAACATAAGGATTATAATTGTTGCCTATGTGAAGAATGGTATCTGGTGAATTTGCATACCAATAATGATTCGGTGAATTACTTATAGCCCCAAGCAGGGCATTCCCTGGTCCACATGTACTTCCTGATGTAACTATTGGGATTGTCGGGGCTGTAACAACATTAACAGTTATAACAGCAGAAGTATCTACAAAACAATTCCCGCTACTTACCAAAACCCGATATAATATGGACACAAATGAGTAATCGTTGTAACTCATTTGATTGGCATTTGGAATATTAGTCCAGCCATTTGAAATATATTTTTGCCATTGATAGGTATAATTTGGTATATTAACTGAAATTTGATTTGCTGTGAAGGCACATCTAGAATAGGTAGAATCTGATAGTTCATAATTCTCAATTGTTGGGTAAACTTTTACCAATTGGTCATTGGAATAAGCAGGTACACAAACTCCATTTTTAATTTTGACTCTGTAGCTTGTGGTTTGAACGGGGTTGATAGAATAGTTTGTTGTTGTTGCTCCCGGACCTATTTCATCGACCCAACTATTTCCCAATTTACTTTGCCATTGAATAGACCCTACATAACTTGTTAATGTCAAAATTGTGGAATCTCCCAGACACAAAGTATCCTTTCCTGCAAAGATATTGCCGGAAGCAGAACACAAATTCAATGTTACTTGTTGACACGAACTTAGAGTTCCAGTTGAGTCGTGAATACATACATCGTAAGTTCCCGATTCGTTATACGTATGCCAAAGAACATTTCTTTTATTCGATGAAACAACACCATCACCAAAATCAAAAAAAATAGAATCGGACCCAATAGAATAATTTCTCACATGAATCATGTTATACCCCTGATTTGTAAAATCGGTTAAATGAAAATTCAATAACATAGTTGTATTGTAATTTCCCCACCCTAAATTGGAATCGTATCCTCGTGCATGTGAGCCATTACTGTCATTCCACTTTATTGTTCCATTCTGAATTTGATAGCCGGTGATGGCACCTAAAGTTGCAGTAGAATCTTTTATCCAGGAATGAGAAATAGGATTGTATACCATACAATAAACCTTTTTGCTCTGTCCAATTGTTGAATCTCGCCAGGCAACCACTCTATCCTTGACAATAATGTTTGTTAAGTTGGATGAATATACCGAATCTGTAATCCATTGCTGGATGGATAAATCATAAACCAGGAAGAATTTTTTAAAAGAAGAATCTGAATCATAGGCAAAAAATATTCCTCTTGACTCATCAGAAATCAAATTATTGCGGGGGTGTGTGGCCAGTTCATGTAGTAGTGGATCGTACATTTCAATTTTGTCGTAGTTGGTGTTATTGCCTTGCCTTCGAATATTACAATCCTCCCAATATTTGTTATTCCACCAGTTAATGTTTCCTGAAGGATCACCATATATATTCAATGAGGTATCTTTTACCGGATCATAATACAACATAGTGTGATCATTGATAGTCGTTAGCCTGTCTGTATTACCAATTGAATTCAATGAAAAAACATCAGGTGTAGCAGATTCTCCATATACAAATGGAAATGCAATCCATTTTTTAAAAATAGTATTGTATCTGTAGTAAGTGTATTCATTAGTGTAATAACTGCTTTGGGGTATTTGTTTAACAACTTCTACCCAAACCGGTCCGCAAATAACATTTAATGCCTCATTGGAAGCTAAAGCAACATCTTTTACTTCCGAAACAAATTCATGGGAATAGGAGTCATAAATAACAAAACCTGCTTTTCCAATTTGTGTGGATACACCATTCCAAAAAGTATAACCAAACTTACCAAGTACACTACTGTTTACAATAAGAGTATAAGTTACCCATTCCGTTTGAAATGCAACTGTTGTTTGTAAAATCGAATCAAATGTAGAACACTCAATCCTAGATTGGTTTCCATTGGATGCGATTGAAATACTAATAGGATATTCTTTATAATAATTTTGTGAATATCCTGCAAATGAAAACAATACTAATAGGGAAATAAATAAATTGGATTTCATGACTGGAAAATAAATATTATGTTCTGATTTACATTCACTTGCTTTAATTTTTCATCCACCGCTTTACAAATCTGTTATTTTCACTTTGGAGTTTCAAAATGTATAACCCTGATGAATATTTTTGGACATTGATGGAGAAACTGTTTTCACCCTTTAAAAGCTCTTGATCTGTTCGTAATAATTCTCTTCCTGTTTGATCCATTAATAACAATGTGTACGATTCATCTTCAATCAATTTAATATCAAAATTTAGTTCTCTCGTCAAGGAAGAATAGTGGAAATTAAACTGTGGTTCTGTTGAGTTACTAATTTCAGATTTCTCCTCCGCATCAAATGTGTGTATGCAAGGCACACGCACATTTACCGAAGATGAGGTATCAACACATCCTGAGCTGTTATTCATTACCACTTGATAAGTTCCCGCAGTTTTTGCAGTGTAATAATTCCCTATCGAACCAGTAGGTATTCCATTTTTTAACCATTGGTAGGTATAATTTCCGGTAGGAGTAGTGTTTAATTTAACTGAATCACCCTGACAGAATACCACAGGGCTAAGTGGCACCACAGTCGCATTTACAAAGAGTGGATAAACTGATCCTTGAACATTAACCGCATTTGTTTGGCACCGAGTAGATAAAGTAATATCATAGATGTTATAAAAGTCTGAGGTATCATGAAAGAAAGAATCCACATAACCCAAAATAGTAATTGGAACACCTGAGGTAGTAATGGGATAGGAAATGCCACTTGTATTTATCTCCAAAGGAACACTCGTCACATCAACTTTCATATCATAGGTTCTGTTTCCCTTTAGTGAATAATTGTTCCACTTTATTTTTGTTTTACCACTTCCTCCGGTAACATATTGAGTGGCGTAGCTTATAAATTGACCTGTATACGCATCGTACAATTTTATATATATTGTCCCGGTTTGAAGCGGATAAATATAAACCGCAGTAAGCGTCGCGGGTTCTGCACAATAAAAACGGAGCCCTTTTTCTTCATTGCTCATTGTACCCATATTACCAATTGAATTATCGGCATAACCTGCTGTAGCCGTTACTCCATTTGTTGCCTTCACCTTATAAGTAGTTGATGAAGTTATGAAAGGGGAATAAGTAAATCCTGTATGGAGTAATGAATCGGAAACATAATAATCAAACCAATTGATAGTTCCGTTACTTGAAGCTTGTAAATCAACCATCCCTGGACCACAGGTAAAATCAGGAACGGTTACAGGAAGTGAAGGAACTGAATCTACGATGACTGAAATCACAGAACTTGTATCTAAAAAGCAATTCCCGCTTGTTGTTATCACTCTATATAAAGCATTCGAAGTCAGATTCGTGGCATAATTATAATTGGTTGCATTTAAAATATTACTCCATCCTGATCCTAAGTTTTGCTGCCATTGAAAGCTTGCATTAACATTTGCTATAAATAATAATACATATTGTCCTGAGCAGGTGGTAACTAATGAATCCGAAATTAAAGCATTAGCAATAGTTTCATTTACTTTTAAATTTTTTACATTTGATATCGCAGAAATGCAGGTTCCATTAGTTACACTTGCTCTGTATTTTGAACTTTTAGAAGGGTAAAGGACATAATTATTCATGTTAGATCCTGCGCCGGTTTCATCTATCCAGGGGCCATAATTTGTTTGACTTTGCCATTGAATAGCTCCAACATAATTATTCAATGAAAGCACAACACTGTCTCCCTGGCAAATAGTATCCTTTGATAAAGTCATTGTTCCTGAGGATGAACATATATTCATAGTTACTTGTTGGCAATAACTATTAGCACCCGATGAATCATAAATGCAAATATTGTAGGTTCCTGAATCGCGGTAATGGCGCCACATTACATGTTGGTTTCCTTGAGAAATAGTGCCATCGCCCATGTCAAAATAAACATTATCGGTTCCTATGGAGTAATTTCGAACATGAACCATGGGAAATCCTTGGGAGCTTAAATCAACAAGATGAAAATACATAAATAAGGGTGTGGGATAATTCCCCCAGCCCAAATTAATATCATACCCTCTTAAATTTAAACCATTAGAATCTGTCCATTTCACAGTGCCCCCTTCAATAGTTAATCCGGAAGCTACGCCGGCGATTGTGGTAGAGTCTTTGACCCATGTATGAAGAATAGGATTGTGAACCATATAAAATATTTTTTTACTGAATCCAACCGTTTGATCAATATAAACAAGAACTCTGTTTTTAATTAGAACATTACTGATATTATCTGAAGTCACTGAATCAGTAATCCATTGGTGAATGGCTTCATCGAAAACAAAAAAGAATGTTGGGCTGCCAAAATTATTGCTTTGATCATATGCTGCAAATATCCCGTGTGTATGACTTCCAACTAAGTTGTCCCTATTGTATTCATAAAAACCACCTATTTCGGCATCATAAGAAGCAAAAACAAAATCATCAGCACAGCCGGTATCCATATAAAAATAATCATCCGTCATACCATATCCCCAACCGGCGCAACCACTTCCAAAATAAGCTGAGCCCCCCCACCTTGCATCATAAAAATAAAAATCTCCTTCATCCGTATCCTCTACAAAATAAATCCATTCGTTATTGCCGGGAGTAGAAACATTTCCTCCTGAATATGGATTGTTGCCAAATTCCGCATACGGAAAGGACACAGAAGACCATGAATGATATTGTATATTGTATCGGTAAGATTTGTCCCTAAATGAATAATCATTTGAGGCAAATTCTGTTTGAATGAGTTCAGCAAACCATTTAACTCCGCTTCCAAGAAAAACCTTCTGGTTCGATGCTATTGACCCGTGTATCCAATTTACAGCAAATTGATGTAATAAATAATCATAAACAATAAATCCATAATCACCATTTTGCTGCCCTAGGTTAACCCATGTTGTAAAAACAACTTTACCCGGTGAAATTCCTGCTGCAACAATTATATAATTAATCCATGGACTTGAATAAATTACCGTAGTTTGTAACGTAGAATCATAGGTTGAACATACCAATTGATATTGAGATCCGTTAATGTTTACAACGGTGCTAATTGGGAATTCTTGATAATAGTTTTGTGCGAATCCAATAAAAGAGGATAATAATAGTAGAGAAATAATTAAAATGTGTTTCATGTTTGGAAAATAAATAGTGTTCTTATGTTTAATATTAGCTGAATCAATTTTTTATCCACCGCTTTACAAACTTGTTATTTTCACTCTGCAGCTTTAGGATATACAACCCGGATGAAAACCTTTGAACATTGATTGAATATTTGCTTTTACCTTTTGAAAACTTTTGATCTTCTCTAAATACTTCTCTTCCCGTTGGATCAATCAATAGCAAGGTGTAAGTTTCATCTTCATTCAATACAGTCTCTAAATCTAATTCTCCCGTCAATGCAGAATAGTGAATATCAAAATGTGCTTCTGAGGAAGCAATATTTACAACTTCGCTTTTTTCTTCCGAATCAAATATTTGTATGCAGGGGACAGTAACTCGAACAAAGTTAGAGGTATCGGAACAGGCCATAGTATACATCAAAACTTTGTAACTTCCAGGGCTGTGTGCAGTAAAACTTTTTGAAGTTGCGCCCGGAATTAATGCATTATTATTTAACCACTGGTACGAATAAAATGATCCAACCGGGAATGAATTTAATTTTACTGAATCGCCCTGACAAAATGATAACGCGCCTGTTGAAATAACGGAAGCATTTGTAATCGGCGTTTCAACTACTCCAGAAGCAGTTGCTAACCCTCCTTTGCACCCTGTTGAAATTTTCCAATCATAAAAATTATAAAAATCAGGGGTATTATGAAATGAGGTATCTACATATCCTAAAATGGTGATCGGACTTCCTGCAGTATTTAATGGATAAGTGACCCCATTTGTATTTGCTTCGAGTAAATCATTTCCTAAAGAAACTATTAAATCATAAGTTAAATTCCCGGCTAGGTTAAACTTCAATGGCAGATTTAATTTCCCTGATCCTGCTGTAACCGTGAATGATTTTTGTTTAATGAGACTTCCTGAATTCGTGTTGTAAAGTTTAAAATAGACTACTCCTGTTCCAATTGGGTATACCGAAATTTTTTCTAATATATCTTCGGATGCATTGTAAAACCTGATACCTGATTGCGCGGAGCTATTGCCATTAATAGTTCCAATAGATTGATCGGTATATCCGGCCGAAGCAGGACCACCGGAAGTTGCTCCGACATAAAAATTTGTACTTGCGCTTAAATAAGGTGAGTAAGTATTTCCAACATTAATTATTGAGTCGGCTAAAGTTGATAAATACCAGTTGATTGTTCCCGAACTACTTGCAGTTATAGTTACAGTGTCCGGCCCGCAGGTGTAACCTGTAACAGGGATTGGAGTTGATGGCAGCGCTGATCCTATTACAGTAACAATGGAAGAGGTATATACAAAACACGATGCGCTGGTTACTATTACACGATACTGTGTTGTATCGTTGGATGATGCATAATAGTTGGAATTTTGGGAATTACCTGAAAGATTGCTCCAGCCTGATCCTATAAAATTTTGCCATTGGTAAGTTCCATTAGAATTCATCAGCCCAATTAACTCATATTGACCCGCACATAAATGCAAGAGCGTATCCGAAAGGTAAGCTGTTAAGTTATTTTGATAAACCTTAAGAGAAACTTCATTAGATAATTTGGGTATGCAACCGTTATTTGCAACTTTGGCTCTATATTTAGTGCTTTGTGCAGGAGCCAAAATAACAATTGAATCAGACATTCCCGGTCCGGTCATATCTATCCAATTATTTCCAATATAATGTTGCCATTGAATTATTCCTGAACTTCCTAAAAGTGTTAAAGTAATAGAATCTCCTTCACAAATGGTATCCGTACTAATACTCGAAATACCACTTGTTGAGCATAAGTTCATATTAACTTGCTGACACCAGCTTAGGTTGCCTGACGAATCATATATACAAACATTATAATTACCGGAGTCTTTATAGGAATGCCACAAAACATGCCTGTTATTTAACGATTGTACTCCATCCCCAAAATCAAAATAAATTTTATCAGTACCAAGAGAATAGTCACGTACATGGATCATTGGAATCCCTTGAGAAGTCAAATTTGCTATTTGAAAATTAAGAAATATTGGAGTTGAATAATTACCCCATCCTGTGTTAACATCATAACCACGTATATTTAAGCCGTTCGAATCGGTCCATTTTACAGTGCCGTTTTCAATGATCAAACCTGTTGCCGTACCAGAGATTACTGTTGAATCTTTAACAAAAACATGAAGAATGGGATCAAATACCATATAAATTACTTTAGGAGAACTGCCTACCGGTTGATCAATATAAGCAGCTGTTCTGTTTTTCAATGCTACATTACCTACGGTTTGGGAAGACGTTGATTCGCTGATATACTGGTGACTCATTTCATCATAAGTGAAAAAATAACGTGGAAAATTATAAAATTCATCAAATCCATAAAAAATCCCCCTTGCATGATTTCCTAAAAGATTAGGTACGTTATATCCAACATAATGGTGCAATTCTGCGTCATAGGTTAAAAAATCATAATTGTCCGAACATCCTGTATCCATTGCTATGTAATCATCCTGTTGAAAAAAACCCCATCCGGCACAACCACTGAAAATGTAATTCATGCTATCATTGCCGGGATCGTAATAATATAGATCCAATTCATCATCGTAGTGTATAATCCCTACAAAATCACCAAAATTAAATGGTCCATTACTCCATGAAATTGAGCCTGTAGAAGGATCGTCTGAAAAACTACAATGGGTCCACTTATGAGTGAAAATGTTATAGCGATAGAATATGTAGCTAACGTGATACTCTCCAAAAGACTCGGTTTGGTAGGTCACAACTACCCCATGAGACCCTGCATTTACATTAAATCTCATGGTGGGTGTCAGGGTTTGTGATTTAAGTTGAACATCGAATTGATGTAGTAAATGATCGTACGTTAAAAATCCATAATCGTTTGCTTGTTGAAGGGGAGTAACCCATGTGGTGAAAACAACTTTGCCTGAATAATTACTCGAAAAAATAATATTATTCGTCCACGGCGTTTGATAAGCGACGGTTATTTGCAATACCGAATCATAGGTTGTGCATTCCAGGCGTTGCTGATTTCCGTTGAACGCAACTGCAGAATTAATAGGATATTCCTGATAATAATTTTGTGCAAACCCAACAAAAGAAGATAGTAATAGTAGAACAATAATAAGAATGCGTTTCATGTTTGGAAAATAAATAGTGTTCTTATGTTTAATATTAGCTGTATCAATTTTTCATCCATCGCTTTACAAACCTATTATTTTCACTCTGCAGCTTTAGGATATACAACCCGGATGAAAACCTTTGAACATTGATGGAATATTTGCTTTTACCTTGTGAAAACT
>JBBQVM010000025.1:0-20378 GCA_038211525.1 Bacteroidia bacterium | reverse complement strand
ACTATAACATCACCAAATTTCTTGGCCTGATCGTCGCTAGCGGTTTCGCCATTTCCATTCAGTAGTTCATTGATGAAATCAGGATCCAGATGGCCGGTCTTTTCGTAATGAGTGATCATTTCCATTATGACTTGCTCCATCAATGAAACCTGGTTATCTTCGCCAATAACCTTAATTTCATTACCTCTGGCAGCGATTTTTAGCAGCGGGAACTTCTTTCTTAATAATTCTAAATTTACATCGTTGACGCCAAAAAATTCAACAGTGTTCAGACCAATAGGTAAAATGATTTCTTTCAAGTAAATGAGTTAAAAATGTTATTTTTGATTGAAGCGATAAAGTTGCATAATAGAAGTTGTAAAATTATAAAATGAAAGTTAAAAAGGTGTTACACATTATCCTTATTTTTGAGCCCTTGTAAATCACCCTGCTGCCAATAATGCCTGTAATAACAATAACAACCGATTGGGGAACCAAAGATTATTTTGTTGGAGCCATGAAAGGAGATATCCTTTCGGTTTGTCCGGAGGCTACATTGGTGGATATCACTCATTCAATAAAGCCTTTCGATTTAGTGGAAGGGGCATTTGTATTCAAGAATTCATGGGCCAGGTTTCCCAAAGGTACTGTTCATCTTATAGGAATGAGCGGCGCCAATAAAAAAATGCCTGTTTTAGTTGCAATAAGCCACAAAGGACATTTTTTTATTGGCCCTGATGATGGTTTTTTTGCACTCGTTTTTGAGGAGGTTCCCTCTGAAATATATTTTATTTTGGATGCTAAGGGTAATAAGGTTTTCTCAGGCACCGCAGTATTGGCTAGTTCCGGTTCTTTTCTTGCAAAAGGTGGAAAAATAAAGGAAATGGGTAGTAAATCAGATTCTTTGGTTCAAAAATCAATGTTTAAGCCTGTAGTTGAGGAGAATACCATTAAAGGTTATATTATTTATATCGATACTTTTGGCAACCTCATTACGAATATTGATCAGCAATTATTTGAACGAGTGGCAAAAAATCGTGATTTTGAAATGACGCTTCGAACCAGTGAATATACGATCAGTAAAATTAGCGATAACTTTATGACTGATTCAAGTGGTGAGCTTTTGGTACATTATAATGAATCGGGTTTATTGGAAATAGCTATAAGTCAGGGAGATGCCTCCAAACTGATCGGTCTTAAATACAATGATATTATTCGAATAGAATTTAAATGATAGTGCGAATTGTTAAACTTTCTCTGGATCCTGATTATGTTGATGAATTCCTAAAGAATTTCGAAACGGTAAAAGATACTATCAGAAATTTTGAAGGTTGTAACCATCTGGAGCTGCTAGGTGATATTAATGCTGCAGGTGTTGTTTTTACTTATAGTAAGTGGGAAAATGAAGAGGCATTACAAGGTTACCTCGATTCGCCCCTCTTTATCAACATATGGAAGCAGGTGAAACCGATGTTTATTGCAAAAGCAGAAGCCTGGAGCTCAGAATCGCTCAGTGTTGCTGTTGTTGATTGAATATTTCATTTATAGTACTCTTAAACTAATGGTATTTGTACTTTTGTGGCTCTTTAAACTAATTGGATGTTTGCATTACTGATCAAAGAAATAAATAGTTTCCTGAATTCACTAATTGGGTACATTGTTATTTTTGTGTTCCTGTTAGCTATCAGTCTTTTCGTATGGGTTTTCCCCGGAACAGAATTTAGTATCCCCGAAGCCGGATATGCTAATATTGACCCGTTGTTTATTATAACGCCTTGGGTATACATGTTTTTGATTCCTGCAATTACGATGCGGCTTTTTTCAGAAGAACGAAAATCAGGAACTATAGAATTGTTATTAACAAGACCACTTACAGAATTACAGATTGTACTTGCTAAATATTTTGCCGGACTCATACTGGTTGTGATTTCATTGTTACCAACTTTGATTTTTTACATAAGTGTTCATTTACTTGGTTCACCTCCCGGGAATATTGATACAGGATCGATGTGGGGTTCCTATATTGGATTAGTTTTGCTAGGCGCCGGTTTTGTGTCTATTGGTATTTTTGCTTCGGCAATGACCGATAACCAGGTGGTCGCATTTATTGTTGCTGTATTCTTAAGTTTCTTTTTTTACGCCGGATTCGATTCTATTTCAACAATAATGGGGTCTGGAATGGCTGCTAATATTATTTATCAACTGGGAATTAATGCTCATTATTCTTCTATGAGCCGGGGAGTAATAGACACAAGAGACCTTATTTATTTTTTAAGTCTGGTAAGTTTGTTTACCATGTTTAGTCGTACTGTTCTTGAATCCAGAAAATGGTAACTATGAAAAAGAGCAACACGACTGAAAAAAAATCGCTCAAAGGGCAGAATATTATAAGACTTGTTTTGCTATTGCTGATATTGGTAGTTGTAAATGTGATTAGTTCATTTGTATTTACCCGTTTCGATCTCACCTCCGAAAAACGTTTTACACTTTCTCCTTCCACCAAAAAGTTTGTAGGTAATTTAAAAGATATTGTTTACATTAAAGTTTATCTTGATGGTGATTTTCCTCCGGCTTTTAAAAGACTTCAAAATTCTACCAGAGAAATGCTGGATGAATTGAGAGCCTATTCCAATGGAAATCTTGAATATGAATTTATTAATCCTGCTGAAAATCCGGATAAAGAGTACAGAAATAATTTGTACAAACAATTGGTCTCGAAAGGAATTCAACCCACTAGTCTGCAATCAAAAAACAAAGAGGAAACATCAGAACAGGTTATTTTCCCCGGTGCATTAGTGAGCTATATGGGTCAGGAAATTCCACTGATGTTGTTGCAGGATCAGATAGGTGCTTCACCTGAACAAATTTTAAATAACTCAATTCAGGGTTTGGAGTATGGGTTTGCAAATTCCATTCGGAAATTGTCTAATGTGGTGCCTCAAAGCATTGCTTTTATTGAAGGACATAGAGAAGCGTCACAAATTGAAGTGGCTGATATTAGTAGAGAATTGCGAACTTTTTATGTTGTGGAACGAAAACAAATTAATGAAAATATTAATAGCTTAAAAGGATACAAGGCAATCGTAATTGCTGGTCCTGATTCTACCTTTAGTGAAAAGGATAAATTTGTTATCGATCAATTTATTATGAAAGGAGGGAAGGTGTTGTGGTTGATTGATGGAGCCTATGTTACTATGGACAGCCTTCAAACAAATAATGAAACCATTGCTACTGCAAATGATATTAATCTCACCGACATGCTTTTCAAATATGGTGCGCGGATAAATTACGATGTAGTCCTTGATGTGCAAGCAGCACCAATTCCTGTTCAAACCGGATATATTGGAAACCGGCCTCAGCAAACATTAATGCCATGGTATTATTTTCCGGTGGTAATTCCCGAATCTAAAAATCCAATCGTTAATAATCTTAATGCAGTGAAGTTTGAATTCGTTAGTTCAATAGATGCAGTTGGATCAAATGAAATCACTAAAACTCCACTGTTGACCACTTCAAAATATTCACGTGTTTTTGTTACTCCTGCCAGAGTAACTTTAGAAATAATGCGCAAGGAACCTGAACTTACTCAGTATAACAACCCTAATAAAACCGTTGCGTTGCTCTTGGAGGGCGAATTCACCTCTGATTTCAAGAATAGAATTCCTGCCAATATCGCTAACGATACTGTAATTGCATTTAAAGATAAAAGTGACAAAAATGCAATGATTGTTATAAGTGATGGTGATGTAATTAAAAATGCTATTCGTAAATCTAGTCAAAGCATCGTTCCTCTTGGAATAGATAAATACACCGGTCAATTGTATGGAAATAAAAATTTTATTCTAAACTGCATCGACTATCTCTGTGATGATTCCGGATTAATGACCATTCGATCTAAAGAATTAAAACTCCGGTTGCTGGATAAAACTAAACTGGATGAACATCTTTTACAGTGGCAACTGATCAATACGGTTGGTCCTATTGGATTAATCGCTCTGCTTGCTTTATTTAAATTCTACAGGCGAAAAGCAAAATATGCCCGTTAATAATTGATCCAAAATAATTATGAAAAAAAATTCTATTTTCCTTATCCTTCTAGTTATTTTATTGGCTGTTGCCGGATGGTTGTACTATATTAAAACGAATGGAACTATTAATGAAGCACTTCGTGATTTTGCAGTTAAAGATACCGGTTCTGTTGTTAAAATATTTATGGCAGACAAAGCCGGTCAAACGGTAACGCTTGAAAAAGTTGAGGATAACGATTGGATGCTGAATGGTAAATACCCTGCACGCCCTGATGCAATTAAAACATTTTTAACAACGATCCATGATCTAGAAGTTCGCAGCCCGGTCGGCAAATCAGGCTACAATAATGTAATTAGGAACATAGCTTCCAAAGGAATAAAGGTTGAGATTTACAATAAAGATGGAATGCTTAAAACCTTTTATGTGGGAGGTCCAACTCAAGATCAGGTAGGTACCTTTATGTATCTGGAAAATTCAACGGTTCCATTTATAATCCATATTCCCGGATTCGATGGATATTTAACCCCGCGTTTTATAGTTAGAGCTGAAGACTGGAAAATAAAAAATGTATTTCGTGTTAAGTCCGGTAAACTTAAAAAGTTAGTAGTAACTGATCGGCAACGACCGGGTTATATTTTTACTATTACCAGCGATGGAGCTAAGAATTATAAATTATTTAATGATCAAGGGCAGGAGCTTTCAGATGCAAGTCAGGATAAAATCTTCAGCTACCTTCAGTTTTATGAGATGATCAATTATGAGATGATAGAACGAACCTTTACTTCTGCTCAAAAAGATTCGATTAGAGCCACCATTCCATTCAGAACTATTGCTTTAACCGGTGTTGATAATCAAACTAGAACAGTCAACCTTTGGCGCCGTCCCCAAACCGTGAATACTACCAACAAAGCTAATGAAGCAGGTGAACCCTACTCTTTTGATATTGATAGGATGACCGCCCAAATAGATGGTGATACGTCGTTGTATGTGGTTCAATACTTTACCTTTGAAAAACTCTTCCGTCAACCTGCCGATTTCCTTATTTCGACACCTAAAAAATAACCATAAGTTTTTCGGAATTTTAGAATTATATTTGTCCTCCCGTTTATGTTGTAGTTTCGGGTTAAATATTTAATCAATTTAAAATCAATTAGTTGAAATGAAGTTTATAGTTTCCAGCACCAGTTTACTGCGTCACATTCAATCCATAAGTGGAGCTTTGAACAATAACAGTCCTTTACCAATTTTAGAGAACTTCCTTTTCGACATCAACAATGGACTGTTGCATGTTTCAGCATCAGATCTTGAAACAACAATGACCACCACCATGGAAATTACCTCCAAGGAAAAAGGATTAGTTGCAGTCCCGGCAAAAATTTTACTAGATACCCTAAAGACATTCGCTGAACAACCACTCGCTTTCAGCATTAATGAAAAAACTTTTCTTGTTGAAATTAGCTCTAATAATGGTAAATTTAAGTTAGCGGGACAAGATGGGGCTGAGTATCCAAAAATTCCTTCGGTTGACCAGGTTAACTCCATTGATATTCCTTCAGAAGTGTTGTTGGAGGCGATAAATAAGACATTATTTGCTACGGGAACCGATGAACTTCGTCCCGTTATGTCGGGTGTGTTATTTCAAATGAATAAGGATAATACCACTTTTGTTGCTACAGATGCTCATCGATTGGTTCGTTACAGAAGGACTGATATTCGTTCAGCTAAATCAGCTTCGTTCATTGTTCCACGCAAGCCACTGGGATTATTAAAGAGTGCCCTTACTGGACAAAAGTCGAAAGTGAAGATTGACTATAATGAAGCAAATGCATTTTTTGCCTTTGAAAACTTTAATCTCATTTGTCGTTTGATTGATGGAAGATATCCGAATTATGAAGCAGTTATTCCACTTGATAATCCAAACAAACTAACTATCTCCCGCGATTCATTTCTGAATTCCATTAGAAGGGTTTCTATCTTCTCTAACAAAACAACACATCAGGTAAAGTTAAAACTTGCCGGTGCTGAACTAACAATTTCTGCTGAAGATGTTGACTTTAACAGTGAAGCAAATGAACGACTTGTTTGCGATTACAATGGTCAGGATATGGAAATTGCTTTTAATGCACGTTTTCTTTCCGACATGTTAAGTAATATGGGAACGGAGACAGTGAATATGGAGCTTTCTCTTCCAAACAGAGCAGGCATTCTTACACCTTCAGGAACTGAAACTGCTGATGAAGATGTATTGATGTTGGTGATGCCGGTTATGCTTAACTAATATCAAGAATTTTTAAAACTTAAGAGGTAATCGAAATGATTGCCTTTTTTTATGCTTCAGTTTTCTTTGTTAGAAATTGAAGTGCCAGTTCGTAACCTTCCAACCCGAGCCCTGAAATTATTCCTTTACAATATTTTGACAAAAGAGAAGATTTCCTTTCTGCTTCTCTGGCATAAATGTTAGATATGTGAACTTCTATTACAGGTGATTGGATGGCTGCTACGGCATCAGCAATGGCAACCGACGTATGCGTGTAGCCGCCGGCATTCAAAATAATTCCTTCACCGTTGAATCCATTTTCATGAATCAAATTAATCAGTTCACCTTCGATGTTACTTTGGAAATAAACAATTTCAATATGGGGATATTTTTTTCTTAAAGTTGCCAGGTAAGTTTCAAAATCGGTTGATCCATAAATCCCCGGCTCACGAACACCTAATAAATTTAAATTAGCTCCGTTAATAATTACAACTTTCATGTTTTTTTATTAATTCAAACAAAAGTAAAAATCCTCTGTAAATATCATTCAAAAATAGCATATTTTATTCCTAAATTTGATTGTTACAGAAAAATGAAAAAAAATTAGAAATTCACCAATTCTCAGTCTATCATCGATCCTTTAATACTCCTTGTATTTGTCTATTTTAGCAAAATCAAAAAATGAGCTGGCCGTCATATATCAAGGGATTTAGATCGTATTTGCAACTGGAGCGATCACTATCAGTTAATTCTGTTGACGCCTATGAGCATGATATTGAAAAGTTGTACCAGTATGCCCAGCATATTAATTTTAGCGGTGGGCCGGATAAAATCGCCATGTCCGATTTGCAGGGTTTTTTGAAATGGGTGAATGAGTTAGGAATGAGTGCCCGATCGCAAGCCAGATTGCTCTCCGGTATAAAATCGTTTTATAAATATCTGCTTCTCGAAAATGTTTTAAAAGACGATCCAACGGAATTGATTGATGGTCCTAAGCTAGGGCGAAAATTGCCGGACTTTTTGTCAATAGAAGAGGTCAACAGTATTATTGCTGCTATTGATTTAAGCAAGCCAGAGGGGGAGCGAAACAAAGCAATGTTAGAGACGCTATACAGCAGTGGTTTAAGAGTGTCGGAGCTGGTTGGTTTAAAAAAATCAAATTTACATACTGAAATCGGATTGCTTCGGGTAACAGGTAAAGGAAATAAAGAACGATTGGTTCCTATTGGAAGTGTAGCTCTCAAACAAATTGGGATTTATGAAAATGCCTACCGTAATCACCTGACCATAAAACCGGGAAATGAAGATTTTCTTTTTTTAAATAGGAGAGGGGCCAAGCTCTCCCGAATAATGGTTTTTACTATTATTAAACAATTGGTAGTTGTTGCCGGAATAAAGAAAAGCATTAGTCCTCATACATTCAGGCATTCGTTCGCAACTCATTTAATTGAAGGCGGTGCAGATTTGAGAGCAGTTCAGGAAATGTTAGGTCATGAAAGTATTACCACCACTGAAATATATACGCATCTCGACAGAGAGTATTTGCGTTCTGCCATTTTGCAGTTTCACCCACGAAGTTAAAAGAACCTACAAAATAAAATTTTAAGAATGAATAATATAACGGCGTTGGAGTATGTGAAAATATTGGAGTTGCAGCCGCATCCTGAAGGTGGCTATTACCGTGAAGTGTACCGAAGTTCAGAAAAATTTGTAGGAGAAGGCGATTTTCCTGATGGAAGGAATTTCGGTACAGCTATTTATTTCCTTATAGAAGAAGAGAATTTTTCTGCATTTCATAGAATACATTCTGACGAAACCTGGCATTTTTATGGGGGTGATCCTTTAGAAGTTATTGAAATTAATAATGCAGGTGAATTAAAAAAGACGATTATTGGAAATGATATCTTATCCGGACAGTACTTTCAATATACGGTTCCTGCAGGGGTATGGTTTGCATCCAGAGTTTTTGAAAAGGGAAATTTTTCATTGGTCGGATGCACCGTAGCGCCCGGTTTCGATTTTAGAGACTTTGAGATGGCAATACAAGAAAAATTAGTTAATCGGTTTCCTGAATTATCTGATATTATTAAACAACTCACACGAAAATGAATTCTTTAGCTTCGCCTGGTAATATCAAAAGTTACTGATAACTCACCTTCAACTAATTTTTGAAAGGAGGAACCATCGTAAAAAATTACGTGGCCGTTAAAAGATCCTGTAACCTGACTTCCTATAGGACCAAATTGTGTTATTGTTGAGGAGCCCGGATTTGAAATATTGTAGTAGCCATCTCCTTCAAATGAATTCAATGTATTGGCGCTATTAGCTTCTCCATATAAATCAACCGGAAATATAACATTTCCGCCAAAAGCGGTATCAGGAACCGACCATGGCATGGTACCCGGAATATAATTTAAGTGCATTGGAATATTAAAATTTACATAGTAGTAGTTGAGTCCCAGAAAATATAAAGAATCAAGTGATGATATCTGTATATATGCCCAAGGTTGGTTTGGATAAAAGTATACATCGGCATAAGCCAAATTAAGTGTGCTGGTTGAAGTTCCTGTTATCGGACTGGAAAAAGTTACTGAAACATTACCGGTTGTAGGAGTGAACGTGCACAGTTGCAAATTGCAGTTTGAAGTAGTGGTTCCGGAAGCACCGGCAATAAAATTTGTTTGATTAAATAAAGAACCTTGAACGGAATTGAATTGTACTGTTTTTGTTAAACCTGTAAACAAAGTAAAGTTGTTTGTTGCGAGCACATAATTGGTGTAATTTAAAGAGTCAATGATCGTTACAAATCCGGTTATTCCATTTGAATTACAATCAACTACTGTTCCTGATATTAGTGATGCATCAGTAAAAATAAGATCGGGGAAAGTATAAGTTTGTGATGGATTCAATACCGGAGATGATAATATTGGTGTAATATTTCCCATGTTAAAATTTACATAGGTATCAACATCCCAACTAGTACCATCAAATACATCCATCGAATAAAAGCCATTCTGGTTGGTTCGGGATTCTATGCCAAAAGTTGTTGTTACAGTAGCATTTGGAATTGGATTGCCGTTAACATCCTTCAATTGGCCGTTGATGGTTGCAACTCCTAGTGGTATAATTGCACCCCACCATGAAAAATGATTTACGGTTCCAATATAATTACCTCCCGATTTAAGTGCAATATTTTCTTCCCTCCATACTCCTTCGTTAACATTGAATGAGGCGAACTTTAGAGAGGAAGGAGCAATAACTGATCCTGTGTTGGATGAAGGTATTGAAAGTGTTGCAGGTTTAGATGGATCTAATTGCAGAACCTGATTATTCCCTCCTCTAATTTCAACTTTTATTGTGCCAAATGAATAAGCAAATTTCCTCTTGCCATTGGCATCTATTAGTAAGTTATCATGTGCCGGAACCATCCTATAAAATTTATCAGTTCCATTTGCTAAATAAATTATTTCAACTTTGCAAATTCCATTGTATATGTTTCCGCTAGCAGAAAGCAGAGAAGCTGGCTGGAAAATAATTGAGGTTCCGGAAATATCCGATATCGTCCCTCCGGAAGTAGCATTAAGTTGGTAAGTATTTTGACTCGTATTAGTTGTAATATCACAATAAGTAATACCGCCTGAAACTGGTTTTGCAGTTCTGTCAAATCCGTTGCTTAAGCTAACAACACATCGCTTCTCAGGGACTACTATATTTTTAAACATATAAAAACCGTGGGAATCTGTGTTTGTTGTTATTCCCATGCAGCTCACATGAGCATTTTGTACGCCATTACCGGTTTCATTTATAACCCTCCCACCTATGGTTGTAATAGTTGTTGGAATAATCGCCGGACTGCTTTGAATGTTATCTCCGTCTTTCTTGCAGGAAACAATTGATATGGAAAAACTAAAAAAAAGGATCGGTAATGCTATAAAAAGTTTAAATTTTTTCATGATGTCCAATATTAATTACTAGGCTAAGTTATGAGTATTTTTTGTGAAACAATTGGTTAATCGTATTTTTACACACTTAATACTATTTAAAGTTGAAATTAGCTGTAATTGGAGGTGGTGCCGCGGGCTTTTTTGCTGCTATTCAAGCAGCGCAAAGAGGTGTAGATACCTGTATTTATGAAAAATCAGGTAAAGTATTGTCAAAAGTGAAGGTTTCAGGTGGAGGACGATGTAATGTTACCAATGTTATTTCTGAACCGGCTTTGCTTGTAGGCAATTATCCTCGAGGGGGAAAAGAATTGCGAGGACCCTTTACCAAATTTAACTCGAGCCATACCAGAGATTGGTTTGAAATTCGTGGTGTGAAGCTCAAGGCGGAAAGTGATGGTAGAATATTTCCTGTTTCTGATTCGTCACAAACAATAATTGATTGTCTACTCAAAGAAGCAGAAGAACAAAAAATCAATATTCATTTAAATACTATCGTTTCAGGAATTCAGAAAAAGGAAAATCATTTTGAAGTTTCTTTACAAAATGGAAAAGTGGTGATGTTTGATAAAATTATTGTGGCATCAGGAGGAAGTAATTCTTTGAAATCGTATCAATGGTTGATAGATCAAGGACATACTATTGTTCCTCCTGTTCCCTCATTATTTACTTTCAATATTCCTGATAATCCTTTTAAAGAAATAATGGGAGTTGCCATTCAGGAAGCAAGAATTAAACTCATTGGTTCTAAACTTTCACAGGAAGGCCCTCTTCTTTTTACCCATTGGGGAATTAGCGGCCCGGCAGTTTTAAAATTGAGTGCGTGGGCATCGCGTTGGTTGTTTGAGGCGGATTACAATTTTGTTGTTTCTATCAACTTTGCTCCCTCCTTCAATGAAGAGCAGATATTTGATTCGCTATTACTAACTTCTTCAGAGCAATCGTTGAAAAAAGTCAGGAACTCACCTTGCTTTAAGTTGCCATCACGTTTGTGGGAAATATTATGCTCACTCTCGTCTATTGACGAGGATAAAAAATGGGCTGAAACATCGAAGTCTTCTCTTAGGAAACTGTCTCAGCAAATTGTTGCAACGGAGCTAAATGCAAAAGGGAAAACGACTTTTAAAGAAGAGTTTGTTACATGTGGAGGAGTTGATCTTCGTGATGTGAACATGCAGACAATGGAAAGTAAAATTGTTTCCGGACAATTCTTTGCAGGCGAGGTTTTGAATATTGATGGCATAACCGGAGGGTTCAATTTTCAGGCTGCATGGACATCAGGATTCATCGCCGGATCCTCTGTGTAATTAATATAATAAAAAAAGGCCGGTCATATGACCAGCCCTTTTTTATAAGTTTATAATAATTATTGTAAAACTATTTTTTTGTTTACATCGCCATTCTCTAATTGAATTTTAACAACATAACTTCCTGAACTTAATTGTCCACGATTGATAGTGTAAATTCTTTCTTCATTAACTGCAATGTCACGTACTTTTCTTCCTGAAATATCAAAAATCGATATTGCTTTCAATTCATTTTTTAATCCTGAAAGGTTGATATTGATAAAATCAGTGGCAGGGTTTGGAGAGATTGAAATTTGCGAATTTGCTGATTCAATAGTACTAATTCCGGTAGCAAGATTTAAGCAATAAACAATTCTTGGATTCAGGTAACCCATTATTGAATCGATATAAGCGGTTCCTTTTGCTTTCGACATGTTAGGATTAGTAAGCAATGCATTTGCATAAATTTGTGCACCATTTTGTCCAAACAAGGCAGCTTCAGTTACAACAGTTGTTGAATCGAACCATTCCCATGGACCTGCTTGTGTTGGAGGAATAGTTGCGAAAGGAAACAGACCTTCCCAACCTTCATTATTCACATTTGCTGCCTGAGTATAGACATCCGTAAAGCCAGCATTAATGAAACAATTGTTATTACCATACTGATCTGCTAAACGGATCACAGCTTTTGATCCAATAACATCTACAACAGATTGAGGTGGATTTCCCGGTACATAAACTATGCCTACATCATAGGGAGCAAATGGATCACCAACAACGTGAAATGCAACTGTTGGAACATCACCCGGCTCTAACCAAGTACTGTCGCCTAATGCACCTCCAAGGTTAAATGCAAAATGAACAGTATTGTCATATCCATTTGAATTATTGTCATTATTTAATTGTGCAATACCACCATGTCCATCATAATCACCCAACAATGTCTGGTTCACATAAGGTTGCCCTGCAACAAATCCATAATTTAAATCTGTTACGCCACTAATAAATTTAGGAAGAGTAATTTCAGCAGGATCGTTTAATGAGACATAATTTAAAGCGATATACCCACCTGTTCCCTGTCCACCAAGGATTACATGAGCAGGGTCAATTTTAAATAAATCTGTTGTTGCTGCATCTTTTTTGAAATAACGAACACAGGCTTTCGCATCTTGAATAGAACGATAAACAGCATTCAATAAGGTTCCTCTGCGGATGTCTACGTTAGATCCTGCCGGATTCCAACCTAAACGGTAGTCAATATTAGCAACCACATAACCACGCTTTGCAAATTGCATACACATTGCAACTGAAGCACTATCGTTACGGCTTCCTGTTGGAGTACCGTTGATATATTTTGGCAGATAACTTCCGGTGTGCATAAAAATGATAAGTGGGCGCTGTGCAAGTACATCACCTGTTGGTTCATAAACATCCATAACCAATGGAATGTTGGTTGGAGTAGGAGGAGGGAAAACAGAAATATTTTCGCCATACGTAATGTTTGGGGTTACTGTAACATTACTGAATGTTTCAGTAAGGTAGCGTTGTGCTGATGTTATTCCCGGAAGGAGTAGCATCATCAACGCAGTTGATAGTTTAAGTAAGTTTCTTTTCATGGTTTTTGATTATAAAATATTGACATTAATTAATTTGTTCAGGCTTCAGATTTTTTGAAGGAGCTGTTATTGAAATGCTAAAGTAATAAAGTCTTCCGACAAGTGGGCCACCATATACTTCATAGTGCTGATTATCAAGGAGATTAGAAGATCCCAGCTTAAATACCAGTTTGTCACCATTGAATTTATAGTTCACTTGTGCGTCTACAACATTATAAGAATCAATTACTCCTGTAAATTGAGGAGATCCCTCATATTTAAACCCATCGATCCATTTAAAATTTATGTTGAAACTGAAATTCTTAATATCGCGGGCATTAAATCCAATGTTGAATTTATGCTCAGGGGTATTAAATGCAGGAATTAAAGGGTCATCTGATCCTTTCTTATCCAGAATATTATAAGAGTAATTGGTGATTAAAGCAAAGTACCTTCCTAAATAATAATTCAAACCAACTGTTACTCCTCGTGTTGTAACTTGGTCTTCTGCATTCGAAGCAACCCGCACAACGTTATTAAATCGAAGATCGGTATAAGTGAAGGGTGGAAAAATAATTGGAACCTGAAAAGTATCCACATCTGCTCCAATTTTATAACCAATAAAATTAGTATACCAGCTATAATATCCACTAACGTCGAGGTATAAACGTTTTGCAATAGTAGTTCTGTAGCCAACTTCAATAGTTTTTACCTCTTCCGGGCGAACAGGTTTCACATTAAAAAATTGAAGAGTGTCAAACTTTTTATTTGCATCGTAAAAGTTAATAAGCGATTCAACTGTAACCAAACCATCATATCCGTCTTTATTTCCAACCAAAATAGCTCTGCCAACAGGATAATATAAGTATTGATCAGCTAAGGTTGGGTTTCTGATTGCTGATGAAAATGATGCTCTGATCACCTGATCTGCTTTTGGTAAATATACAGCACTTACTGCCGGTGATATAAGATAATCAAAATTTTCATTTTTATCTACTCGAGCAGTTCCGCTTAGTTTTAATTTTTCTTTAAATATCTTTTTCTCAATTCCGGCATACACACCACCTTCGCTGTTTTTTATTTTTACTCCGGACGTATCACTAAAAATAGTTCCTTCTGAATTTGGGCGGTACCAGCGGTAATTGGCACCAACCACAATATCAAACCAGGAGGGTGTAAATTTATATTCACCATGTACATGATACAAAGCAGATTTATCGAAGAACCTGCTGCCGCCTTCTGCAAAAGATTTTTTTGAAGTGATAGCAGTAAACGCTGTATCAAATTCATAAGTGCCGGGTTCGTAAAATGAAGTATTCCCATTCAAAGGATTTCCTATCCCGTTTGCGAAATTTTGAGTGAGATTATGGTAATAGGCTAGGGTATCAGGAAAATTTTGAGCTAAGAATGGATTTATGGCATTTAGATATTCTTGGTAGGTGGGGTAGTCGGCCGGTTGCGGATACCCGGGTAATTGTTGAATTGGATTTTTTGCATGAATGAACCAATAATCGAGATAATCCTGGTACCAGTCACCGGTAATCTTCGCCGAATTTTGTAAGAGTAAAGCAGTGAAGAATGCATCATAAGATTTACCTGCATCTTCGTTAGTAGCATAAGCTCTCAAAAACCATTTATCTTGTTTTTTAATTTCAATTCGGTTCTGATAAAATTTAATTTCCTTGAGTGAATAGCGATTGTCCCCTTGGTAAATGGTGCTTCCCGTACCGTAATTTGTTGCAAAAATTATTTCTGTCTCCGGCCTTAATCTGTAATGAAAAGCAGCACCTAATTTCAAATTCTTAGTATCGTAATCAACTAGATCTTTTTCAAAGTAACCTCTCCTGGTTATCACACCAAGTCCCGGGTAATCTTTTGAATTCTGATTTAAATCAAAACCATTTTGATACTCATCCCCATATACATTAACAGCATCATAACCGCCCGGATTGTTGATCGTACTTTTGGATTGTGGTGTTGCACTAACATTATTCGCTTCCCAATCTCTAACGCTTAGGTAATATATGTTGAGTTTGTAGGCGAATTTATCAACTCCTTTTTTATTTTTAATTACATCAGCAAAACGAATTGAATTTTCAATCAAACCACGGTTTCCCACTTTAAATGAAAACTCTAGTCCGGGATTATAGAACGGACTACGTGTGCTAATGCTAATTACACCATTAAAAGCATTGGGTCCGTAAAAGGCAGAACTAGCACCTACTACTAAATCCACCTTGCTAACATCCAAATCGGAAGATCCGAGAAAATTTCCTAACGAAAAATTTAGGCCCGGAGAAGCATTATCAACTCCATCAATAATCTGAAGTGAACGAACCGGAGAGGTGCTGTTAAATCCGCGGGTATTAATTACTTTGAAACCTATACTTGCCGATGTTAAATCTACTCCTTTTAGTTGGCCAAGGCCTTCGTAGAAATTTGCTGCAGGAGTCTCCTTTATGGCAATAATATCCATGGATTCAACCGTTAATGGAGCCTCCTTCTGTTTTTCCGAAATTCTGCTTCCTACTACTTCAATATCTTTAAGTAAAACCTCATTACTGACTAATTTTACGGTAACAGGTGCATCTGTTTTCAAAATTACTTCTTGTTGAATGTAGCCGATATAGGAAACTACCAACGTAATTGGAAACGTCTGATCAGTTTGGATTTTGAATTTTCCATCAACGTCGGTTTGTGCACCTAAGGTGGTTCCTTTGAGCACCACATTGGATCCAATAAGTGTTTCGCTGCTGCGTGAATCCTTTACAACTCCGGTAATAGTTTGCTGGGCGTAAAGTGAACTGCAGCTTAATAGCATGAAAATCAGGATATTGAAATTCAAATTTCCTATTGGCAGAAGTATTCGTTTAACCATAACTTTTGAATTGCTTCTTCCAAAAGTAGGTTTTACTTTTTTTATTTAAAAGCCTTTTTAAATTTCTTTTTCAGGATTTTGAATTAACTTAAAAGTAGGTTATTTGACAGTGATATCAGATGGTTCCTCCTTTTTACGGAACTTGTCCCGAAATCTTCTTACCAACTCACCAACAGTATTAAATTCTTCCTGGTAAAATATACCAATTCCTTGTGTATAAGGTGAATTGTAATTGTTAAGAATGCTATTATTAATTGTTTTATTGAATGCTTTAAACCGTAGTTTGCCATCCTTACTCACTTTTACTTCTACGTTGAAGTCACCAATAAGATTAGAAGTAGTTTGGTAATTATCAGAAACACCAACATTCCCATCAATTGAAACACGATCGTTGAAAAGTTGTGTTGAAAGGGCAACCTCTAATTCTTCCTGACTGAATGCATCGGCGGCCCTGTAATTAACCCCAACATTAAAATTGCTACTTATTTGTGAGGCCCACATACTAAGTTGTTGTGATAGCAATTCAGCAGCATTCGCATTTACTCCCGAAGAAGAAACACCTTGATAATCTAAGTCAAGCGGTTTTGAAAAACGGTTTAGTACCAATAAACTCATAGTTTGCCGACTTTTTTCTTCATCTGTTGAAATGTATCTATTAATCTGTGTTTCGGCAATCGGATCGATATCCGGAATCCTTATATCAAATCGAATGGTAGGATTAAATAATTGATCTTTTAAACTTAATAATACTTCAACTGGTACTCGCTTTTTATAGGTGGTGTCCTGGAATAAGTCAAATAAGCTTGCGCGAAGTTTATAAATGCCTTCAATGTCAATTATAGCATCATAAGGTGATCCACTCCAGCTTATGGTACCACCGGGATTGATGATAAATTTTTTGTTGATCAAATTCTGAAGAGTGAACAGGTAGTCACCTGAAGTGACCTGATAATTTCCGTACATTTTAAAATCTCCCTGTGTATTAATATTCATTTTTAGATCCCCTTGCCCTCGCCCTTTAATAATATCACCAATTTTAGAATCGAAAATTAATTGAACCTCAGCCTCAGGTGTCACTTCAAGGTCAAAGTCGAGCTCAATTCCTGAAAAATCAGGACCCTCATCCGGTTTAACCGTGCTTGCTATTCCGGGTGAAACAAAGTTGATGAAATTGCTTTTAGAAACTTCAGAAGGATTTGATAGCGGTATAAATATCTGCGTATTTCTTTCTGTTTTAACAGCAAGATTCATTTTAATCAGATCAAGTGGCCCAAGAATTTTAACTTTACCCGTAATGTAAGCAGTACCATAATAGAGTTCATTCTGACTGAATGAGGTGTTAAGTGCTTGAAATTTGTTGGCTGTTATATCAAAAAGTAAGGTAAAGTTTTTTAGGTGTTGGTGGTAGATATATCCGTCAACGATTGCCTGATTCCCATTCAAATCATTAACAGTAATATTTTTAAACCGGAAGTAATTTTTTGTAAACTCAACTTCATCGGAGAAATTGTATCGGGTATTGAGATAATCAACAACGAAACTGGTTTGTTGAAGTCTAATTTTACCGGTCAATTCCGGATTTTTCACCGGACCCGATAAATTCAAAGTGCCGGATGCTTTTCCTCTGACATCAGAAACTAAACCTTTTGCATAACTTCCAAATGAAGTTAGGTTAGTTTTTTGCAACGTGATATTAAAATTGATGGAATCGTTCTTATCTTTAATAAAATAATTCCCTTGTACCTCAATATTTTTTATGCCTCCTCTGTCTACTAAAGCATTAATTGTAATTAATTTTTCAGGTATATCGTAATTGAAATTAATAGATGCATCTCCCAATGTATCCTTAAAAAGACTCAGATCTTTAATAAACATATCAGAATTGATTCCGGGCTTTGAAAGTAATCCTGCAAAATCTCCTTCACCGGTAGCAATTCCACCTATTGAAATGTCATAAATCATTAAAATGGGATTGATAGCTTCTGTATTGAAGTTTTTAAGATTGAGTTTTAAGTGGTCAGATTTTTCACCTGAAATTCTTCCGGTCAAACTTAATTCTTCATTTCCGGAAGACATTGTAACATGATTAATCTCAGCATAGTTCGAGTCGATTAAAATGGAATTATCCGTATCAATTTTCCAATCTTTTTTATTCAGAAGTATGTTCGAAGGAAGAATTTTAATACGTGTGGTTCCATCAGATAGATAATTTGCTTCACCATTCAACGTGATATTCGAAATGGTGCTATCTTTTGCCGATGTTCCTACATTGAATTCGGATTTATTTTTATCAGTACGTCCATGAATAACTACATTCATAAGTTTAAGCGTGTCGCTTATTTCAATCTCATTCATCAAATTGGTCACAAATAGTTGTTGGCCTGCTGTATTTGCATCAATACGTATCCCTGAAAAAACAGCTGCATCAAATCTGATACTATCTGAAGCCAATTCGAGAATCATGTTTTTATTGATTTCACTAATGCTGCCGTAAATGTTTGTCCCATAACTAATACTTAACTGAGGTAAAAACACTTTAAAAATTTGATCCGTTTTTTTGAACGTCAAGTTGTAATTCAACTCCAGATTACTCTGGTTTTGATTTTTGGATACTGGCAAAGTGGGAACATAATAGGATATAATATCACTAATGTCTTTTATCATAGTAGTTCTTCTGAAATTACCTTTAAAGTCAAAATCAACAATGTCAGATGTAAGTTTAGATATTTTTTGGTTGTTTAATGAATAAGATGTAAAAGAGACTGAATCAATTTTAATAGTATCATTAACTTCAATATACCGGGTATTGCCTATCCTAATGTAACCGGTCAGGTCTTCAATATCTTTTCCCTCAATCCGTATATCAGCACTGGTAGAAAGTACAGCTGTCGTATCACGGTCAATAAGATTTAATTTTGTGAGATAGGCATTTTGAATTTGAGTGGTAAAATCGTATGTAGGAACTTTTTTCGACAAATCAATGGTTCCTTTGAAGTCGAGTCCGAGATTTTGTTCATGAATATTAAATGAACCATTGAAAAGTTTTTTTGCAAATTGCCCATTCACTATTATGTTATTGTAGTTGTAACCGTTCAGTTCAAGTGAGCTGATTTCACCCTCTAGTTGAGCTTTTAATTTTTCAATGGTAAAACCTCTGCCTGCAACATTTGCTTTAAAGGTAGTGGTACCTAATAACGTTCTGTTGTTTGCTAAGGCTCCAATGTTTAAATCGTTAGCAGCTAAATGTCCTGAATAGGTACTTTTATCCATGACGCTGTCAATTTTTAGATTGATATCTGAGGATATAAAACCAATTGCTGTATTGGCGTTGCCATAGGCTACAAAGTCAGTCAAAAAGCCGGTGAACTTACCCGAGAATCTAACTTTGCCAAATTCATTTAGGTTAGTTGGCAGATCCATCATGATTCCTCTATTGAATGGATACTCAGGAATTGTTTTAATTTCTGAGTAATCAGTAATTAAATCTTTTACCACGATATCGAAATACGATTCTTCAAAATCAGGCAATCCGTCAATGCTCACGTCTCCTTTGAATATGGAATGTTTCGCAAATGCAATTTCTAGATTTCTTCCTCTTAGCTTTTCTATCGTTCCTTTTATTTTACCACTTATCGTTACTGTCTGATTTAATCCTACGAGTTCTTTAGCAAAATATACAAGATCGTTTGATGCTAGCTGACTCTTTTCAAATGAGGAATTTATTTTCACCTTCTCCACGAATTCCTCAAAATCTTCTATGTCAGCATAGGTAAAATCGATCTCTCCTTGAATGTTAGATTCTTTAGTCTTCAAAAGGAGGTTGTCGTATTCCATGCTTGTAGGAGTAACCTTTACATTCGCTTCGAGGTATTCCAGTTGGAATCCACTTTTTTCTATAAAGGCCAAGTTTGAAATAGTTCCAAAAACAGTATCTTCTTCAAATCTGACATCATCCACATCAGCATCTAAATTGGTCACTCTAATGTCATCGAAATTTATACCTGAAACTTTATCGTTATAGCGGTTGTCTCTATACACAAACTGTATATTCTTTAAATTTATCTCTCCGGGATTAAAATCAAAGGCTGTTTTTTTTGTGGTATCACTAGAGCCGGTATCAAAATAGTTGACAAGAAACTTTATGTTAAGACCTTTTTCATAAGGGTATTTTTGCAGTTTAATAATTCCGTTAGTCAGTTCAATTCCTGATAAAATAATTTTATTATTACCCGGATCAAACATATCGATTACACTGTTTAATTCTCCTGCATATAACAGGGTGTCCTGATGAAGATCTTCAATATAAAGACCCTTGATAGATATAGTGCGAAAAAATTCAATATCAATGCGGTCTAGAGTAACAGTTGTGTTTAATTGTGAGGAAAGATAATCGGCAACTCTTTTTACTACCCA
>JBBQVM010000024.1:0-20633 GCA_038211525.1 Bacteroidia bacterium | reverse complement strand
GTTGAAGTGCTTAGAAATATTAATCCTGAAATTGAAATTGTAAATGAATATGGTCCAACTGAGGCTACAGTTGGTTGCATTATTAAAGATGTCAAAATGCCCTCTGATGCTCAAACTATAGGAAAGCCAATCGACAACACCGAAATATTTATCCTCGACCAAAATCTGCAACCTCTTCCACCAGGTATTCCTGGAAGATTATATATTGCAGGCAATGGTTTGGCACGAGGTTATCACAATCGGCCGGAGTTAACAGATGAAAAATTTCAAATTCTAACCATCAACAATGAAAGCATTAGAACTTATGATTCAGGCGATCTTGCACGATATCGGTTAAATGGTGAAATTGATTTTCTTGGAAGGATAGATAACCAAGTAAAAGTTAGAGGCTACCGGATTGAACTTGGTGAAATAGAAGCTGAGCTCGCATCACAACCTTCAATAAAGGAACAAATTGTGATGACACATACTGATGAATCTGGTGATAAAAAATTGATTGCTTATTTGGTTTTACATGAAAATAGTGAAGAAACGGCGTCATCTTTAAAGGATGCATTAAAATTAAAGTTGCCCGAATACATGGTTCCAGCTCTTTTGGTTTTGCTAGATCAAATGCCACTTACAACTAATGGTAAAATTGATCGTAATTCCTTACCAATACCGGGTATACATCAGCAATCAAAGGAAAACAACTATGAAGAACCAAAAACTTCCATTGAAGAGGTTCTTGCAAATATATGGTGTTCTGTATTAGGAGTCGAAAAAGTTGGAAGAAAAGATAATTTTTTCGAATTAGGTGGCCACTCCATTCTAGGAGTAAAAATGTTTAATGAAGTCGAAAAACAATTTGGCGTAAGGGTACAGTTGTCTGTTATTTTCACTGCCTCTACCATTGAAGAACTTGCTCGAGTAATTAACAATGAGGAATCCACTCGTCCATGGTCGTGTTTGGTTCCGCTACAGCCAAACGGCACCAAATCGCCACTGTTTTGTATTCATATGCATAATGGTAATGTGCACAGATGGAGAGTTTTGATAAAACATTTAGGTAATAATCAACCTGTTTATGCAATACAGCCAAGAGGTCTTGACGACAAACAAAAGCCTCATACTTCTATTGAAGAAATGGCCGAATATTATATCGATGTTATGAAAGAAGTGCAACCTCAAGGGCCATATAGTTTGATGGGGTTGTGTTTTAGTGGTATGGTAGTTTATGAAATGGCTGCTAAATTGCAGGAAAGAGGCGAAAAAGTTTCTTTTTTAGGAATGGTGAACAACTATGCACCACCTGAAAATCCTACCATTTACAGAGTGAAAAGTGGATTAAATAAATTCATGAAGATGGAGATGGGTGAAAAGTTCAATTACGCATTTGAAAAAAACCTTGATCTGGGTAAAAAATTATTTTCTAGAGCTAAAAAGTTATTACCAGGCGAACAGGAGGATGCTATTCCTGAAATTCAAATTGATGAACCTGTTGCTACCGTTGGTAATGATCTCAGAACGATTCACTCTCTTTCACTACTCAATTATCACCCTACTCACACTTATGATGGATCATTGGTTATCTTTCGTACCTCTGAACCTATCGAAGCCTTTTATAATGAAACACTTGGGTGGGATAGACTCATCTCAGGAGCTATTTATACCACAATTATTGAGGGCTGCGATAATGATACCATCATTACCAATGAACCTTATAATGAGATCCTTGCAACTAAACTAAAGGAATATCTTGATCAACTGCCTAAGAACCAATCAATGAACTCTGGAAAAAGTCCTGGCGACCTCTTTTCTGCTGCGCTTCTTTAATATTTTATAGTATATTCGTAGCCAAATTCCCGGGCATGAAACTTCATTTCAACAATTTAAAAGACATCAGCAGGGAACACAAAATGCCCGAAAGAGGTATTCATGGTGATGAAATACACGTCTGGTCACATACTATTCATTTTGATGACCCTTTTTTAAGAGAAGCTCCTTATCTCCTATCAAATGAGGAATTGAACAGAGCAGCAAAATATCATTTTGAAAAAGATAAAAGAGTTTATGAATCCGGTCATGTGTTTATTCGTAAAATACTCGCTCATTATACCTCATTAGATGCTGCTAAATTGGACCTTTCTCCAATTGTGAATCAAAAACCTAAACTAGAAAATTCCCCGTTTCGTATTCATTTTAATATTTCGCACTCTGGAAACAAAATTCTTGTTGCGCTTGGATTTAATTCTGATGTTGGCATTGATGTGGAAAAAATAATTCCTGATTTCGATATGGATGGTTTTGCTGAAGCTAATTATCATCCTAATGAATTAGAACAGTTCCGTAGCATGAAAGGTATAGAGGAGACCGATTATTTTTATAAAATATGGACACGCAAAGAAGCATGGTTGAAATTAACCGGCGAAGGAATTAATGATAAACTAAAAGAACTTGATTTTTCAGGTACTATAAAATCCGCACCTATTCCTCCTCATGGTCATCACGATTTGTATATGTCCTCTTGGAATGAATCTCCGGAATACCTTGCTACCCTCGCTGCCTACTCGAATATTTCCAATACAAGATTTTTTATTTCTGAATCCTTTTTTAATAATTTTGAAGCTTAATTGATTTGATCAAAATTTATTCATACTAACCTATATCTTAAAAACCCACTATGAGTGACGGATCTAAGTTCCTGAAAGATGTTCATGCCTATTTTGATAAAGCTGCTGCATTTACCAATCACCCAAAAGGATTACTTGAACAAATTAAAGTTTGTAATGGTATCTTTAACTTCAAATTTCCTGTTGAAATAAAAGGAAAAATTGAAGTAATTGAAGGTATTAGAGTACAACATAGTCATCACAAATCACCTACCAAAGGTGGTATTCGTTATAGCGAAATGGTTGATGAACAAGAGGTGGAAGCATTGGCAACTCTTATGACATTTAAATGTGCAGTGGTAGATGTTCCTTTTGGCGGAGCCAAAGGTGGTATCAAAATTAATCCTGCTAAATTTGATGTTAAGGATCTTGAAAAAATTACCAGAAGATATACATCCGAATTAATAAAACGGAATATGATAGGTCCAGGAATTGATGTCCCTGCTCCTGATTATGGTTCTGGATCTCGTGAAATGGCTTGGATCGCTGATACTTATGCTACTTTTAAGCATGATGAAATAAATTCTTTGGCTTGTGTAACAGGAAAACCTCTCGGTCAAGGTGGAATACAAGGCCGGACTGAAGCTACCGGTATGGGTCTGTTCTTTGGTGTGAGAGAAGCACTAAGCAACAAAGAGGATATGAAAAAGCTCGGATTAAAACCAGGTATCGAAGGGAAAAAAATTATTGTGCAGGGTTTAGGTAATGTAGGCTATTATTCTGCTAAGTTTTGTGGTGAAGGTGGAGCACTTATTGTTGGTATTGCTGAACGCGAAGGTGGTATCTATAACATTAAAGGTTTAAATGTTGAAAAAGTTTTTATTCATCGAAAACAAACAGGTTCTATTCTTGATTTTCCTGGTGCTAAAAACTTCAAAAATTCAATGGAATTACTTGAAGTAGATTGTGATATTTTAATTCCTGCAGCACTCGAAAATCAAATTACAAAAGAAAATGCTCCTCGAATTAAAGCAAAAGTAATTGCTGAGGGTGCAAATGGTCCTGTAACAAAAGATGCAGAAGAAATTCTGAATAAAAAAGGAGTCATGATTATTCCTGATCTCTATCTTAATGCTGGTGGCGTTACCGTTTCTTATTTTGAATGGCTTAAAAACCTTTCTCATGTTCGCTTTGGTAGAATGGAAAAACGCTTTCAGGAAATACAAACAATGCGATTAGTAGGAGCGCTCGAAAAAGTTACCGGTAAAAAATTAGATAAGGTTCAAAAAGAACTTGTAGTGCATGGTGCCGACGAAAGAGACCTGGTTAGTTCAGGTCTGGAAGAAACAATGATTGCAGCTTTTAATGAAATAAGAAATATTAGAAATACTAATGCCAAAATAGGAGACCTGCGTACAGCTGCTTTCGTTAGTGGCATCAATAAAATTGCCGCTAGCTACGGTGCCTTAGGTTTCTGGCCATAGTAGGTTTTTGGGAGATGGAATTATAAGGAGAATGGAACAATAAAAAAGTTTCTCTTTGACCCAATCCGCCTAATTACTAGCCTTAAATGGCTATTGACTAATCCCTATTGATGACTGACCTATTACTTCTGTCTGATGACAGCATGAATTCCCTTTCATGGAATAGCCTCTGTAAATAAATAAAACACCTAATGCAATCATCAAAATAGGGGCGACTCTTATTATAAAATTTCTTGCTTTCAAACCTGCAACTTTTCCAAAAGCAGCTACCGCCATCATTGCAGGAAATGTACCTAATCCAAACATCATCATATAGCTTGCTCCCAGCACTGCATCCTGCGTAGCAGCGGCACCTGCCATCCCTATGTAAACAAATCCACATGGTAATATTCCGTTTGCTAAACCTGCAATAAAAAGTGAAGCATTATTTCTTTTTTTTATTACACGACTGAATACTTTTTTTATTACAGAATTAATATAAAGTGAAACAGGATTTGTTCTTGTTTTTTTCGGAAGGTAGTTTAATACCAATACAGACACTATCATGAATATTCCAATACCAACAGAAAAACTTTTTTGAAATCCTGCCATCAACAAAGTGTGGCCGGCAAGCCCTGCAGCTATCCCTAAAATTCCATACGTAACAATCCGTCCTACATTATAAAATGTTCTGCCGGTCAAGTATTTTAAGTTGTTTTCATTACCACCCGATAAGGCAAGTGCAATAGGTCCGCACATCGCAACACAATGGAAACTCCCTAGAAAACCAATAAATAAAGCAGAAAGCTGAAACATTAATTTATCTTATAACAATTTGTTTTTCGGTATAATAGGATTTGCCATTGGCCTCATACTCAATTTTAACTCTAAACATCCCTTTTTCTAATTCTGATGTCGGAATTGCCTGTATATTGTTAACGTCAGTTTTAATTGGATAGCTCTTGTCTTTGTTGCTGTCGGATGGACGAAACAAATGTATTGTTCCCTTAAGATCTGAACTTTTTAGCTCAGCAGGAAAAACCACACTTAATCCGAATTCATCATAGTTTATAATAGCAGGAATAGTTAAATCGTTATTGCGTTTTATGCTCTCAATTTTATCCTGGTATTTTAATTCTTGAGCATAATAATCAGTCGAAACAAGGTCAACTTTTTGATTTAGACTCTTCGTAACAAAAAAAACAATAAGTGCAATAAATCCTATATAAAGAAACATTACACGATATCCCCAGCTTAATTTCATATTTTTAATGGTTATTGAAGTGTTCACCGGCAGGACCCATAAAATTTGTTTTTACTGTTTCAATTTTCTCCTTGCCTGAATAAACGCCTATTTTGATTTTAGATTTTCTTTTGTGTATTTGATTGCGATTCACGATGATAAAAAACTCTCCTTCAGAAATATTTTGATTTTTAGCCATCAATCCAGCCGATCCTACAAGTTTAATTTCACCCTCTATATCTTCAAGTTTTAAGGTAACAGGAAAATCCTTGGTAGTTTTATTTACAATTTTAAAATTGTACAGGTTACTTATTCTTCCATCATCCTGCTTTTGATACAACATACCGGGTGTTCTAAGAATAGTTGTTTCTGTATCTGACCTGAGTGCTAATCCCGCTCCAAGACCTACCAATAAAATAAGTAACAATGCCGAATACAATCCGATACGAGTGGTAAAGCGGAGCTTCTGTTTCTTTGCAATCCCATCCTCACTAGCATACCTTATTAAGCCGGTGTCTAGTCCAACACCATTCATGATATGATCACAAGCATCTATACATGCGGTGCAGTTAATACATTCAAGCTGCGTTCCATTACGAATATCGATACCTGTAGGACAAACTTTAACGCATTGGTGACAATCAATACAATCACCTGCCCTCCGCTCTTCATTTTTCTTATAATGTTGTCTTGGTTCACCACGAACATAATCGTAGGCAACAACAATAGAGTTTTGATCAAGTAAAACACTCTGTAATCTTCCATAAGGACAAACTACTAAACAAACCTGTTCTCTGAAATGAGCAAAAACACCATAAAATACTCCTGAAAATATCAGAATTGCAGTGAAGCCACTCAAATGCTGATCAATTGGCTCGGTTGCAATTTTTTCCAATTCATCAATGCCAATTATGTAAGCGAGGAATGTGTTGCCGATCAAAAATGAAATCAGAAAGAAAATGATATGTTTAATTCCCTTTTTTATCATTTTATCCGTTGTCCACGGTCCTTTATTTAAAGCCTTCTGAGCTGTTCCATCTCCCTCAATAAAATATTCAATACGTCTGAAAACCATCTCCAAAAAAATAGTCTGCGGACAGGTCCATCCACACCATAACCGTCCAAAGATGGAGGTAAACAAAACAATGAATACCACAAATGTGAGCATTGTTAATCCAAACAAAAAGAAATCCTGTGGCCAAAATATCAATCCGAAAATAATAAACTTCCGCTCCAGTACATTTAATAATAAAAGTGGATTGCCATTTATTTTGATAAAAGGAATTCCAAAAAGTATCAGCAAGAAAACATAACTTACATATTTACGCGCATCATAAAATTTACCTTTTGGTTGTTGAGGAGTAATCCAAACACGCTGACCAGCTTTATCGATCGTTGAAACCGAATCTCTAAACGATTCATCATTACCTTCTACCGGTTTCATTATTTATATTTCAATCAATATTTGAATACTTTTTTCGGTTATTAAATTTTGTTATCTTGCAGAGGTAGAATCAACACTTGCACTCAATGTTGAATCGTTAGGTGCAATAACTGAAGTTGAATTATTTTCAACATATAAATCACCCTGAGGCGCTTTTGGATTTTGAGGATTGGTTCCTTTTAAACCCTTAATAAAACTAGCAACCTGCTGCATTTGTACCGGATTGATTTGTGACTGCCAGGCTATCATGCCTTTTGAGGGGAATCCGTATTTTACTGTTTTGAAAATGTCTTTTATGTCACCACCATGAATCCAATATTCATCTGTTAAGTTTGGGCCGACATTTCCTTCACCTGCATTTCCATGACAAACTGCACATTTTTCAGTGAAAATCTTATGTCCAATTGATAAATCGCTTTCAGCTGTTAATAATGTAGCTGTACTTTCATCTACATTGTTAGCAGCATTTTTCAACCGTTCCTGTTTTTGCAAGTTAGCTTCAGCTAACTGCTCATTATATTCATTCAATCCAACATTTCCATTTCCTGCAACATGGTAGTGTATCATATAAACGAAGGCAAAAACGATTGTTAGATAAAATCCATACTTCCACCATGGCGGAAGGTTGTTGTCCAATTCTTTTATTCCATCATAATTGTGATCTAATAAAACGTCAGCCTCTTTTTCAATTGGGACTGAATCATTTAATTTTTTTCCTAGTTTTTCCCAAAACGTTTCTCTTTTATTAGTAGCATGCACCATTTCTTCTTTTTCCACGGTGATAGGCCTGCCTGCTATTTGCCAAGTTAGTAATCTTATTACCCTCGCCATTACAAGAATGGTAGCAAGCAGTATTACCATGGTGAAAAGAATTATGTAACTCATAGGATCTGAAACGATTCCCGGGATTTTTGATGGAACGGCTGCCGTTGTTTCTGTTGCTTGCTGTGCAATGGAAACATAGCTAGCTAAAAATAATATAATAGTATTCACCAATTTCTTTTTCATAGTGTGATGTTGTTGCTGTTAACTACAGATTTTCTTTATTATCGTGCTGATCAAGAGGTAGGTTTAATGCTTCTTCTACAGTTTTTTCATCCATAAAATAAACTGCTATACCAACAACAACAAAGAATATGAAGAAGGTAAGAAGTGAAATCAATGGGAAGATGCTGACTCCTGATATATTTTCTAGATAGTTTATAAATTTCATTTGTCTGCAGTTTTAGGTGCTAACTTAATATCTGTTCCTAATCGTTGTAAATAGGCAATCATCGCAATTATTTCACGATCACTATTTACTTCAATGCCGTCTTTTGCAAGATTTCTTGAAATGGATTCTGATTGGGTTTTTAAATCCTCAATTGCTTTAGTATCGTAGCCAACAGGATAGGGAACACCCAGTGTTTGCATAGCTCTTATTTTAGATGGTAAATCTTCAGTGTTCAATGCATCTTCAATCAACCAAGGGTATGATGGCATAATTGATCCAGGCGACATGCTGGTTGGGTCTTCCATATGATTGAAGTGCCATGAATCAGGGTATTTTCCTCCTACGCGATGTAAATCGGGCCCCGTTCTTTTTGATCCCCATTGGAAAGGATGATCATAAACAAACTCACCGGCTTTTGAATACTCGCCATAACGTTCTGTTTCTGAACGGAACGGACGAACCATTTGAGAATGGCAATTGTAACAGCCTTCCCGAACATAAATATCTCTTCCTTCTAACTCTAATGGGGTATACGGTTTAACACTGCTAATAGTTGGGATGTTTGATTTGATTAAGAACGTTGGTATCATTTCTACCATTCCACCTATCAGAATTACTATTAAACTCAATACTAATAACATTAATGGTTTTCTCTCCAGTTTACGATGCCAATGTTCTCCTGGATTGTTGATCGTTGGAGTATGTTTCAATGACATTGCTTCAGCTGCTTCATTTGCAACCAGTTTTCCGGATCTTACTGTTTTGAATAGATTAAACATCATCACAATTACACCGGTAAGATATAATGAACCTCCTACAACTCTTAACCGATACATCGGAATTATTTGTGTAACTGTTTCCAGGAAGTTAGGGTATTTCAAAAATCCATCATCTGTAAACTCTTTCCACATTAGGCTTTGCGTGAAACCGGCCCAATAAAGTGGTATAGCATAAAATAGAATACCAATGGTACCAATCCAAAAGTGAAAACCTGCAAGTTTTTTTGAATACAATTCAGTTTTAAAGATTCGTGGTAGCAACCAGTATAACATTCCGAAGGTTAAAAATCCATTCCAACCCAATGCGCCTATGTGAACGTGTGCTATGGTCCAATCTGTAAAGTGACTGATTGCATTTACATTTTTAAGCGAAAGCATTGGACCTTCAAAAGTCGACATACCATATGCCGTTACAGCTACTACCATAAATTTTAGTACGACACTCTCACGAACTTTGTCCCACGCACCTCTTAAGGTAAGCAATCCGTTTATCATGCCTCCCCAAGATGGCGCAATTAACATTATTGAGAAAACTGTTCCCAATGATTGCGCCCAATCAGGTAACGATGTATAAAGTAAATGGTGCGGTCCTGCCCAGATATATAAGAATATTAATGCCCAAAAGTGAATGATCGAAAGTCGATAGGAATAAACCGGCCTGTTTGCTGCTTTTGGTACAAAATAATACATCAGCCCGAGATAGGGTGTAGTAAGAAAAAAGGCTACCGCATTGTGCCCATACCACCATTGTACCAATGCATCCTGAACTCCTGCATAAACAGAATAACTTTTAAATAACGAAACAGGAAGTTCAAATGAATTTACAATATGAAGCACTGCTACCGTTACAAAAGTAGCTATGTAAAACCAAATTGCTACGTACAAGTGTTTTTCTCGCCGCTTAATAATGGTGCCCATCATATTGATGCCAAATACTACCCACAAAAGTGTGATAGCAATATCTATTGGCCACTCTAATTCGGCATATTCTTTTCCTGATGTGAACCCCAATGGGAGCGTTAAAACTGCCGACAAAATAATTATCTGCCAGCCCCAGAAATTAATGTTGCTCAGCAAATCGTTAAACATTCTTGCTTTACATAACCTTTGCAGAGAATAATAAACACCGGTGAAAATACCATTTCCCACAAAAGCAAAAATCACTGCATTTGTATGTAGTGGCCGTATCCTTCCGAACGTTGTATAAGGCAATTCCAGATTGAGGAAGGGCCAGATAAGTTGAATAGCTGCAATCAGCCCAACCAACATCCCAACAAAACCCCAGATGATTGTCGCATAAGCGAAATTCCGGACGATTTTGTTATCATAATAAAACTTTTCTATTTCCATATATAGTGCTTTTACTGTTTTGGTTTTTCCGGTAAGGTATCATCAAATAGCATTCTGATGGCGGGTGTAGATTCATCTTCATACTGACCCTTTTTTACCGACCAGATAAAGGCTATCAAAAAACCAATGGCTACCAGTAAACTGATACCTATCAATACAAAGAGTGCGCTCATTAGCTGATTTTTTTAATTTCGTTCAAAAATATTGTGATTGAATAGGCAGGTGCATGACTTGAATCATTGAGAATAATGACTTTTATCATTTGTAAATGCATTTTTACTAAAGTATTGAAATTCAATTATTAAGATTGCTAAAATGTGCTACTATAGTGGTAGTTAGCGTAGTGAATAACACAATTGTTACAGTGCTCATTGGCATTATTACTGCAGCCAACAGGGGGGAAATGTTGCCATGAACTGCAAACCAGATACCTACACTGTTGTACAGGATGGAAATGAAATAGCTGGCATAAATTATTTTCAACGAAGTTTTTGAGAACTTGAGAAAAGTTGCTAATTTTCCAAATTCAGAGGCATCTAGGATGCCGTCACACGCTGGTGAAAAATTATTGATGTTATCGGATACCGCTATCCCAACATTGCTTTGAATCAGAGCACCTGCATCGTTTAATCCATCACCAAGCATCATCACATTGCTGTTTTTTTCCTGTAGTGTTTTAATAAAATTTAATTTGTCAGATGGCGTTTGCTTGAAATGCATCTTATTGCTGTCTCCAAAAAAGGGTAGCAGGTTGAGTCTCTCTGAATTATTGTCACCTGAAAGTAAATGAAGTTGGTAACCAGAACTTAATTTGTTAATAGTTGATGATAGTTCCTCACGGTAAAAACTGCTTATTGAAAAATAACCTTTGTATTTTATGCCGATCATTACATGCACTTTTGTTTGAGATAAATCATTATTTTGTTCATCTATGATGGTATCAATATAATTGGCCGAACCAATTTTTATTGTGGTTCCATTAACTATACCGGCTATTCCCTTCCCGGGAAGTTCAGTATATTGCTTTACATCCTCTTTAGTAAATTTATTTAGATGGTTAGCGATAAGCCTGCTTAAAGGATGTGTTGAGTTGGATGTCAGTGTGTAAATTCCTGATTTTTCTTTGTCAGTGAGTACTTCTCCGGAAAAGAAAACATTGGCATCGCCTGCCTTGGTAATTGTTCCCGTTTTATCGAAAACGATGGTGTTTATGTGTGATAGTTTTTCAATAATACTTGTGTTTTTTAAATAAAACTTATTGTTGCCTAAAATCCGAATGCTATTTCCAAGAGCAAAAGGGTAAGAGAGGGCAAGTGCACACGGACAAGTGATAATAAGTACTGCAGTAAATGAATTTAATGCTTTCGGAAAATCATCCTGAAAAAGGTACCACGCTCCTGCTGATAATGCTATTAATATTACAATAATCGAGAATATTTTGCTAACACTATCAACAATGGAATTTACTTTTATATCCTCTTGTGTACTTCCATAATTGCTCTCATTCCATAATTGTGTGAGGCGGCTTTGCGACACTGCATTAATTACTTCCAGCTCAATGGTAGCTCCTATTTGCTTGCCGCCGGCATAAATGCGATCACCACTTTTTTTAGTTACCGGAATATTTTCGCCTGTTACAAAACTGTAGTCAATATTCGCATCTCCTTTTATCACCACAGCATCGGCAGGGATTAACTCTTCATTGCGGATAATAATTCTATCGCCTCGCTTTACCTCCGAAACGGCCTTTGAAAATTCTTTGCCTTCTTTAGTGATGGTGATTGCGACAGGAAAATACGATCTATAATCGCGTTCAAATGATAATCGTTGATAGGTTTTATTCTGAAATAGTCGGCCCGACAGCATAAAAAATACCAATCCGGAAAAAGTATCCATATAGCCGGAACCGGTTCCGGATAAAATTTCATAAAGACTCCTGCTATACATCACAACTATCCCAAGTGAAATAGGGAAATCCATATTCAATCTCCCTTGCCGCAAACCCGCTACTGCCGATTTAAAGAAATCGGTATCAGCATATAGTAAAATTGGCAACGACAATAGAATATTTAAGTACCCAAACAGATTCCGAAAATCTTTTTCAATCACATCACTCAATCCGAAGTATTCAGGAAAACTGAGCAACATAATATTTCCAAAACAAAAGAATGCAACGCCCAGCTTGTAATAAACTTTTTTGTTGGAAATTGTATCTTTCTTTTTCTCGAGGTTATCTAAACTAATGTGTGGTGTATAGCCGATCTGGTTGAGAAGTCCGGCTATTTTTTTTAGCGAGGTTTCCTTTTCATCAAAAACAATGCTGGCCTCTCTTTTTAGAAAATTAACAGTCGATCTTTTTACTCCGGTATCTAGTTTATACAAATGCTCTAACAACCAGATACAAGACGAGCAATGAATCTGAGGAATGAAAAAAGTGATGTTAGTAGTTGTGCCATCGGTAAAAGAGATGAGCTGTTGTTTCACCTTTTCATCTTCCAGATATTCGTAGCGGGTAGTGGCTTTACCTTTTAAGTCATTACTACCTGGTGTGGTATTAAGTTGGTAATAATTACAAAGATTATTTTCGTCCAGAATCTCAAAAACAAGTTTACACCCTTCGCAACAAAACACTTTTTCGTGAGCATGAATAGCCACATCACGGCATTCATCGCCGCAATGATAACACTTAAGAGCCTCTTTCTCAAGAACCTCCCTATTCTCCTTTGCCTCCATCTCCTGGTAAATTGATGTACGACAAAAGTAAAATGCATCCGTTTAAAAGGATATGATTTTAATCATACAGAAATTATGCTTTTCAGGATAATAAAGCTCGTTTATGCCTCACTCAAAAATAGCACACTGACTAAAAGAATAAATCATGGGTATAGGCTTATTAGTTTTCGTTTAAGTTAAATCCATAAACCTTTCAACTTTCAATGGATTTTATTCCGCAACAGCGCCGCCTTTATAAAGTTGTTTACGATATTTGAGAGAAGGTGATTTTAAAAATGGTCCTAATCCAAGTTTATCCCAAATTTCATCTATGTGTTCAATGGTAGCTACGTCAGAGGCAAGAATATTGGGCCAGTCGCGGTCGAATCCATCAAATGATTTAGTCTTTCGGGTGCCATCAAATGCAAGGTGATTTACTTCACCATCATGATTAGCACCATAAATAAAATTATCACGACGAGGATCTACGTTATTTGAAAATCTCCAAACAGCGTCTGCAATATCACTAACCTCTAAAGTATGCTCTAGAAAAATAACCAGCTTTACGTTTTCAAAACATTTCTGCTGAAAAATTTTTTCACTAAGCTCTTTAATATGATTTTTTCTATTTTTATCTACCGCAATAAAAACCAGTGAAATTCCCATCAACAATAATCGATCATTCAAATCGGTTATTTCCGGAAACAATGCTTTCAATTCAGAAGTATTAATATTAGAAGTATTGTTTTGAAGCGGTTGTATATGTAGTGGAATTTCTTCAGGTAATTTTTGAGTTGCATCCAATCCCAATTTACCACCAAATGCCATTCGTGAACAGGAGTGATCAAGTACATCAGTTGGTCCTTGGGAAAAGGTGAAATCTGTTGCAGGATCTACATTCTGTGAAATGTATTTAGCCACCTCTAAATTATCGTGGATGTTCACATCGCCATCCACTACCACCATCATTTTTGTGAACATCATTTGCCCCGCACCCCACATCGAATTCATCACTTTCAAGGCCTGACCGGGATAATCTTTTTTAATTTTCACAATCACCAAATTATGAAACACACCTTCAACAGGAAGTACCATGTCAACAATTTCAGGCACCATCGTCATCTTAATTGGAGCAAGAAATATTCTTTCGGTTGCTTTACCAATCCATGCATCTTCCTGAGGCGGTATTCCAACTATGGTTGCAGGGTACACCGCATCTTTCCTGTGTGTGATAGCCGTTATATGAAACTTTGGGTAGTAATCGGCAAGTGAATAATAACCGGTATGATCGCCAAATGGCCCCTCTAAAATAAAATCTTCTTCAGGGTCAATGTATCCTTCAATAACAAAATCAACATCTGAAGGCACTTGCATATCCTGAGTTAAACATTGTACCAGTTCTACTCTTTTTTTTCTGATAAATCCTGCAAGCATAAATTCATCCACACCATCTGGAAGTGGCGCAGTTCCGCTGTAGGCATAAGCGGGATCACCTCCTAAGGTAACTACCACCGGCATTCTAATTCCAAGTTTCTTGTATTCATTAAAATGACGAGCCGATACTTTATGACGGTGCCAGTGCATGCCGGTAACTTTAGGGCCAAATACCTGCATCCGGTATAAACCAACATTTCTAATTCCTGTTAAAGGATCTTTTGTTTGTATCACAGGTAATGTTAAAAATGGACCACCATCCTCAGGCCAGCATTTTAGAACCGGTAGCTTAGTGATGTCAGGCTCCTTCATTACTACCTCCTGGCACGAACCTCTTCCGCTTATTGTTTTAGGCATCCACGAAGCTACTTCACCTAATTGTGGAAGTAATTTCAATTTATCTAAAAAGCTATTCTTGGGAGCTGTTAATGTTTTAAAAAGTTGTGCTATCTCATTTGCAATATCATCCAGTTTATTTACTCCTAACGCCATGGCCATACGTTTTTCTGTACCCATGGAATTTATCAGCAATGGAAAATCATACCCCGTGTTTTCAAATAACAATGCAGGTCCATAAACTTTTGAAATACGGTCGGTGATTTCAGTAATTTCAAGGTGTGGATTTACATATTCTTTGATCCGAACAAGTTCCCCAGCATCCTCAAGAGCTTTTATGAAATGATTTTGATTTTTGTAGGCCACAGTAATATAGATTTAACTATTAAGACAACAATCTAACGTTCGATAATGTTCAAAATAGAAGATACACCCAATAAATAGGTAATTTTAGCTATTAAATACGAATGGATTTGATACAATCAAAAAAGGCAGAAATTAATCTGCCTTTATATTTATGCTTTTGCTTTCTCTTTGACTTCAGATTTCTGAATTTGTTCCATTATCCATCCGCTAGTGACTGAACCCGGACGCTCAATTGGAACACCCATTGCCCGATCCCATAGCAGGGAGGTAAGCACTCCAATGGCCCTGGAAACACCAAACAACACCGTATAAAAATCATACTCCACCATACCATAATGTATTAAAAGAATTCCCGAATGGGCATCTACATTTGGCCATGGATTCTTTATTTTACCCATAGATTTTAAAATTTCAGGAGTAACTTCATATAACAACTGCACAATTTTAAACAGTTCATCGTCGGCCATATTTACCTCTGCAAATTCCTGTTGCGCTGTATAGCGAGGATCTGTCTTGCGTAACACTGCATGACCATAACCGGGGATAACTCTTCCTTCAGAAAGTGTTTTCTTTATAAATTCTGCAATTTGTTCTTTAGTTGGTACACCTTTAAATTCTTCTCTCAAATCAAGTATCCATCTTGCAACTTCCTGTGCTGCCAAACCATGTAGCGGACCTGCTAATCCATTCATTCCTGCAGCGAGCGATAAATAAGCATCGCTTAAAGCGGAACCTACCAGGTGCGTGGTGTGTGCCGATACATTACCACCCTCATGATCCACATGGATCGTAAGGTACAAACGCATCAGTTTACGAAAATCAAGATCATCATATCCAAGCATGTGAGCAAAGTTACCTGCCCAATCCATTTTAGGATTTGGTTCTATATGAACACCGTTTTTGTAATTATTTCTGTAAATGTAAGCCGCTATCCTAGGCAATCGAGCAATAAGGTTCATGATGTCCTCGTACATCGGATCCCAGTAATCTTTTTTATTGATTCCCTCACGGTACTTTTGTGCAAATACCGATTCAGTTTGCAAGGCCATAATAGCCATACTGAATTGAGTCATGGGATGAGTCTTGGCAGGTAGCATATCCAGCATGTCAAAAACATGCTTAGGTACATTGGCGCGCTTCATCCACTCATTATTAATGTTAATCACATCTTCAAGTGCAGGGATTTCCCCGGTCAATAGGAGATAAAAAATTCCTTCAGGCAATGGTTCAGGACCTTCTTTAGATACGGGTAATTTCTCTCTGAGATCAGGAATTGAATATCCTCTGAAACGAATTCCCTCTTCAGGATCCAATTTGGAAGTTTCGGTAATCATGCCAATCATACCTTTCATACCCGAATAAACCTGATCCACAGTATATTCTCCTAATACAAAGTCACCATGTTCCTTAACCATTTTCTTTGTCTGCTCTGCCATGGGTAGGGCTTTGGAGGCAAATTTCTCTTTTAATTTATCCATTTTCTGTGTTGCGCCAGCAAAATTTAGTTGAAGTATTTATTGTTTATAATGGGCTTGCGAATTTAGCAATATAAGAAACAACCTGCAAGGAATTAAGTTTTTATATCAATAATTACCCAGATTAAAAGGCGGATCGTCCAGGCGTAACTTTTCGTTTCTGCTTGAACTTTTCATCTTTAATGTCAAGTTGAACAATCATCACTATCAAACTCACAATAAAACCAATGATTATAACTGTCCAGAAAACCCTTTCTGCAATCTTCTTAAATTTTTTCTTTGCACTGGGCTTTTTCTTAATCCGAATCCTTTTCCGAACTTTAATTCTTCTCCTTGTTCTCCCGGAAGAACCACTACTTTCACTTGCTGTTTCATCAACAGAAGAATCTTGTTTCTCTTCCCGATCTAAGTCAGGAATTTCTTCGCTTTCGTCAGTTACCATCACAATGGTTATCTATTCATGAACCTGGTGTTCTTTCCTTGAAAAACAGCCATTTTACCTAAAGTTTCTTCAATCCTAAGTAACTGGTTGTATTTTGCTATTCTGTCGGAACGTGATGCCGAACCTGTTTTTATTTGTCCGGTATTTAGTGCCACGGCAAGATCTGCAATAAAGGTGTCTTCAGTTTCACCGGAACGATGACTCATGATGGTAGTAAAAGAATTGTTTTTTGCCATTTCTACCGATTGTATGGTTTCGGTAAGAGTGCCAATCTGGTTTACCTTTATCAGTATTGAATTTGCCGATTTCTCTTTAATGCCTCTGCTTAGTCGTTTAACATTGGTAACAAAAAGATCATCCCCAACAATCTGAACCTTATCACCAATAGCAGCAGTAAGTTCCTTCCAACCTTCCCAATCATCTTCCGCCAATCCATCTTCAATGGATACAATAGGGTATTTGGTCACCCATTCTTTCCAGAAACTTACCATCTCTGAACTACTTAATTTGTCTCCGGTGGATTTATGAAAATGGTACTTGCCGGTAGTAGCATCATACATTTCAGTAGATGCCGCATCCATTGCTATAAAAACATCTACACCAGGCTTATAACCTGCCTTTTCAATTGCTTTAAGTACAAATTCAATGGCCTCTTGGTTCGATTTCAAATCAGGAGCAAAACCACCCTCATCACCAACATTAGTGGAATAGTTCTTTTCCTTCAATACTTTTTTAAGCTCATGAAAAATTTCAGTTCCCATTCGCAATGATTCTGAAAACGATTCAGCTCCTGCAGGAACAATCATGAATTCCTGAAAATCGATGGAATTGTCGGCATGTGACCCCCCATTGAGGATATTCATTAATGGAACAGGCAATACAGTAGCATTCACACCACCTATGTACCTGAAAAGTGGTAACCCGAGCTCTTCTGAAGCTGCTTTCGCTACTGCAAGCGAAACTCCCAAAATTGCGTTTGCACCCAGATTTGATTTGTTGTCAGTACCATCAAGGTCAATCATTATTTTGTCAATCGCCGACTGAGCAAAAATGTTAACACCCTGTAATTCATTAAAAATTACTGTGTTTACGTTATTTATAGCTTTCAATACTCCTTTGCCCAAATAACGTTTTTTGTCATTGTCGCGTAATTCCATTGCCTCGTGCTGTCCGGTGGAGGCACCTGATGGAACCGCAGCCCTTCCTATCACCCCGTTTACGGTTATTACTTCAACTTCAATTGTGGGATTGCCTCTTGAATCAAGAATCTCCCTTCCTCTGATAGCACCGATTGAACTCATATTTATTATTGTATAGTTTTGAAAATTAATTATTTACAGTAACAACAACTATTTTGCATGCAAATTTAGAAATTTGAAGGCGAATCCCCTCTACTGTTTCATCATTTCTTCACTACCTTTGATTGATATTTGCAATCTTCCACGATTTTTAACGCTTATTCCGGTTCGTATTATACTTGTAAATGAAAAAATTGATTCAACGTATTCTCTCTATTTCACTGGCATTAGTAATGTTGGTTTCTTCTGTGGGAGTGGCACGAATCTCTCACATTTGCAAAATGACTTTGGGTGGGCCCATCGCTGTTTCAAAAACACTCAATACTGCTGAACAGCACTCTTGCTGTAAAAAAATGAGCATTCCACAAAAAAAAGGATGTTGTAGTGACGTGGTTACCTTCTTTGTAAATAAAATAGAAACCACACTCAGTAGCAGTTTTAAATTTCAGAAACTTGCTTTTCATAATTCTGTAAATCTTTGTAATAACGATATTTTAAATATTCCATTTTTCAATTCGAATAGTTACTTTCTTGTATTTCATGAACATCCTCACGGTGTAATTCCTCCAAAGTTATTTTTACATTATTCCAATTTTCTGATTTGAGATAAAGCCTCTTTGTTTGGCTCTTTTATATAGTATCTCAGGTTATCAGAAAATTATGAAAAAAAACATTCTTAAATTATTTATTGTTACGCCGTTATTGGTAATTGTTTGCCTTCCGGTTATTTCGTTTGCACAGGGGGGTCTAATTCATGGTAATGTTTATGAATCATCAGACTCCCAATCCATAAAAAAATCGCTTATTGGTGCAACGGTTTTTTGGGAAGGAACCACTTTTGGAACTTCTTCAGATGCAAATGGACATTTTAATTTGGAAGCCCCCTCCAAACTCCCTCATAATTTAATTGTGAGTTACGTTGGTTATCATTCGGATACCATTTCCGTTTCCAACTTAAACGAAATTGTTGTTTATTTAAAAGCTTCAGTTTCCTTATCAGAAGTATCCATTGAAGCTCGACAGGAATCTACAGTTTTGTCAACCATCAAAACTATTAACGTTGAAAAAATTGGGCAAAAAGAGTTGTTGAAAGCTGCTTGTTGTAATCTGTCAGAATCATTCGAAACAAATGCGTCGGTGAACGTTTCTTATACTGATGCTATTACAGGTGCTAAAGAAATTCAGATGCTCGGTTTATCGGGAATTTATTCGCAGGTGATGACTGAAAATATTCCTAATGTTCGCGGATTGGCTTCAGTTTATGGACTCAATTATATTCCCGGACCATGGATGGAATCTATTCAGATTACTAAGGGAAGTGGATCTGTTGCCAATGGATTTGAATCTACAACCGGACAAATAAATGTGGAGTATCTGAAACCTACAACTGCAGACTTACTTTATATAAATGGTTATGGCGCCAGTAGTGGGAATATGGAATTGAATGCCCATAAAGTTTTTAAAGTTTCAGAAAAAACTTCCTCAATGCTTTTTATTCATGGTGAAAATATGCAAACAAAATTAGATCATCAGAATGATTCTTTTTTGGATGCTCCTTTAGTTTCTCAAGCGAATGTCTTTAACCGTTGGGCATTTAATGATGGTAAAAAATTTGAAGGTCAGTTCGGAGTGAAAGCTATTTATGAAAAACGCAGAAGTGGTCAAACATTTTATAATTGGGGTAATGAAGTGGACACCTCATCAGGATACGGTGCACAAGTAATTACCAAACGTGTAGAAGCCTTTTCAAAAACGGGACTTATTTTTCCTGCTACTCCATGGAAAAGCGCCGGACTCATACTTTCAGGTTCTTATCATGATCAGGATTCTTATTTCGGGATCAAAAGTTATACAGGTAATCAGACAAGTTTCTATGGTTCGCTTATTTATATGTCTATTCTGAAAACTACCAACCACAAATGGAAAACAGGACTCGATTTCAGATATGATAATTACAGGGAAAATTATTTGATGCAACCATTTAACCGACAAGAATCAATCCCTGGTGTTTATGTTGAATATACCTATAACAGGAAAGAAAAATTTGGGCTAGTTGCAGGATCAAGGGTGGATCATCATAATGAATGGGGATTCATTTATACTCCACGCTTACATCTCAAATATAATTTCACTCCTGATATAATAGTACGATTATCGGGTGGGAGAAGTTTTAGAACCGCCAATGTATTTTCAGATAATATTGGTATGATGGCTACCTCCCGTAATCTGGTAATAGATGAAAAGCTAAATCCGGAAAGAGCATGGAATGCAGGTGGTAATTTTACTGCTAATTTCAAAATGTTTTATCGTCGGGGTTCCTTTAGTCTCGATTACTATGTAACTGATTTTTCCAACCAGATTATTGTAGATATGTATTCATCTGACAATGAAATCGATATTTATAATCTTAAAGGAAATTCATTTTCCAAAAGTTTTCAGGTGGGTTTGAATTATGTAGCATTTAAAAAATTTAATGTGCGGTTAGCC
>JBBQVM010000023.1:0-21238 GCA_038211525.1 Bacteroidia bacterium | reverse complement strand
GGTCACTGGTCACTGGTCACTGGTCACTGGTCACTGGTCACTGGTCACTGGTCACTGGTCACTGGTCACTGGTCACTGGTCACTGGTCACTGGTCACTGGTCACTGGTCACTAGTCACTGGTCACTAGTCACTGGAACTGGTCACTGAACCCGGTAGTTGAGCCTGTCGAAACTGTCGAAACTGTCGAAACTACATCATTCCATCCATACCACCCATGCCACCTGGCATAGAAGGAGCCTTATCTTCTTTTACATCGGCAAGCACACACTCAGTGGTGAGCAACATACCTGCAATCGAAGCAGCGTTCTCTAATGCAACACGTGTTACTTTAGTAGGATCAATTACACCTGCAGCTAAAAGGTTTTCGAAAACCTCAGTACGTGCATTGTAACCGTAATCATCTTTTCCTTCACGAACTTTCTGAACAATGATAGAACCTTCTCCACCGCAATTAGCAACAATCTGACGAAGTGGCTCTTCCAGTGCACGACGAATTATCGCGATACCGGTGTTCTCATCTTCATTAATTCCTGTTAATTTTTCTAATGCATTTACTGCACGGATGTAAGCAATTCCACCTCCCGGTACAATTCCTTCTTCAACTGCAGCGCGTGTGGCATGTAATGCATCATCAACACGATCTTTCTTTTCTTTCATTTCAACTTCAGTAGCTGCACCAACATAAAGTACGGCAACACCACCTGCAAGTTTAGCCAAACGCTCTTGTAATTTTTCTTTATCGTAATCGGATGTAGTAGTCTCAATCTGAGTCTTGATCTGATTAACACGTGCTGTGATGTCTGCTTTTTTTCCGGCACCACCAACAACAGTAGTATTATCTTTATCAATACTTATTTTATCTGCTTTTCCTAACATAGTAAGGTCTGCATCTTCCAATTTGAAACCTAATTCTTCTGAAATAACGGTTCCACCTGTAAGAATTGCAATATCTTCCATCATTGCTTTTCTGCGATCTCCAAAACCGGGAGCCTTAACAGCAGCAATTTTCAGTGAACCACGAATTTTATTTACTACCAATGTAGCCAATGCTTCTCCATCAACATCTTCAGCAATAATTAAAAGTGGCTTTCCCGACTGAACTACTTTCTCCAAAATAGGAAGCAATTCTTTCATGTTAGAAATTTTCTTGTCGTAAAGCAAAATGTAAGGAGTCTCTAAAACAGTCTCCATCTTATCTGCATTAGTAACAAAATAAGGAGAAATATATCCTCTGTCAAATTGCATTCCCTCTACTACTTCAACAGTAGTTTCAGTTCCCTTTGCTTCTTCAACAGTGATAACTCCTTCTTTCTTTACTTTCTCCATAGCCTGTGCAATCAGCTTTCCAATTTCACTGTCGCTGTTCGCGGAAATAGTAGCTACCTGCTCAATTTTTTTATTGTCGTCACCAACAGATTTACTCTGCTTTTTCAGACTTGCAATAACTGCTGTTACTGCTTTGTCGATACCGCGTTTCAAATCCATTGGATTGGCGCCGGCAGCAACATTTTTCAATCCTGCAGTAATAATAGCCTGAGCTAATACCGTAGCAGTAGTGGTTCCGTCACCGGCAACATCAGCAGTTTTAGAAGCAACTTCTTTCAACATCTGAGCGCCCATGTTTTCAACCGGGTTCTTCAATTCAATTTCTTTCGCTACTGTAACACCATCTTTAGTGATGGATGGAGCACCATATTTTTTATCTATAATTACATTACGTCCTTTAGGACCTAACGTTACCTTAACCGCATTTGCTAATGCATCAACGCCTCTTTTTAAAGCATCACGAGCTTCGAGGTTAAATGTGATATCTTTTGCCATTTTTTATTTTATTTATTTTGTTTGATTAGTTTTATTTGAAAACAAGTTGTGGATGAAATGAATGACTTCATCAGAAAACGAAATTTAAACTACTGCGAAAATATCCGACTCACGCATGATCAGGTATTCTTTTCCGTCATGTGTAATTTCTGTTCCTGAATATTTTCCGTAAAGTACTTTATCACCAACTTTAACGGTCATTGGCTCATCTTTTTTACCTTCTCCTACAGCTACTACTAATCCTTGCTGTGGTTTCTCTTTTGCAGTATCAGGAATGATAATCCCGCTTGCTGTTTTTGCTTCTGCAGCGGAAACTGCAACAATGACCCTATCGGCCAAAGGCTTAATACTCATTTTGCTCATAATTATGATTTTTTATAGGTTTAGAAATAGATTGTTTGCAACAATGCCCGGTGATCATTTACTATGCCAACAGGGCTTTTGTGCCACATTAGCAGGCTTTGATGACAGGATAAAAAAAAGTGTCACAGAGTTTTGTCAAACTGACAGTCTGTGACACTTTATGAGGGTAAAATCCCTATGATTATTTGCTCGGTTGAGGCTGACCGGCAGGTGCATCAGCCGGAGGTGTATTCTGTGCCGGTTGCGACTCAGCAGGCTGTCCGCCAATTGGAGGTTGTCCACCCGGAGTAGGTAATGCAGCATTATCAATTTGTTCCTGTATAACTGAAGTCGATTCAGCCTCTTTGTTCTTTGGCATCACCATAGTTCCGGTAACACTAAAAATCATTAGTGCTATAGCCAATCCCCAGGTAAGTTTTTCTAATACATCAGTCGTTTTTCGAACTCCCATAATTTGGTTCGATGAACTGAAACCTGATGCCAGTCCGCCTCCCTTGGAGTTCTGAACTAAAACAACTAATGCCAGAACAAGGCAAATGATCATTATTAATACGGTGATAATAGAGTACATTTTGAATGTTTTTTTATATCAATTTTGGTTTCTATAACTTGAAAATCAGAGACTTATTACCTTTTCGGGATAAGTTTTATCACTCCTTTTCTTCCAGTTCCTTTATGAGGGCTGCAAAGTAACTACTTTTTTCCGGTATTTTCAAGGCTAATTTGTGATATGTTTCAATCGCTTTACGGATATTTCCCTGTTGTGCATAAATACGTGCAAGTGTTTCCGAAATAAGATCCTCATGCTCACGGGCACTCAGCCGCGCCATATTGCCGGGGGAATAAAATTCACTTTTGGAAGCAACAATCCTCGGTTCAGTTTTGATGAATTTTTCAATCAATTGATTACCAGGCTTATTGGTTGGAATGGCCGCTTCATTAGGCAGTTCCCCACTTTTAACCTCATAAGCTGAATATTGATCTATCCCGATAACAGGCACGCTCTTCATCTTCAACCATTCTAAAAATGAATGTGGCGCTCCGGTTTCAGCGTTCGCCGGTGATGGGGTAGGGGCGACCTCTTTTTCTTCACTTAATCCGTTTTTAGTTGCATATACATCTTCCAAATTAATTGGTGCGGCATTTTTTGGAATTTCTGCAATTTCAATTGGTTCAACGGTTTCGGTTGGGCCGGATGTTGGCTCAGGTTCCGGAATTATTTCCTTTTTTTCTCCTGCCAGTTCTCTCAACCGCTGTTCAATAATATCTTTTGGATCAACAGATATAGTTTCGGTTTTTGATGAAATTGGAAGAACTGCTGGAACTGATTTTTCTGTTGATGCAACTTCCGTTTGTTGAATTAAATTTTCTTCTTCCGTGACTAAATGTAGATGGTTGGAGTTGATAGCTCCATCAATAGCCTCCTGCTCCTTTTCAATTTTAGGTTGCGATTCCGTTACAGGTGTAATATGAATTACTTCCGCAGTATCCGTTTTAATTAAATCGTATAAAATTTTCCTGTCGCTGGAATAGGCCGATGCCTTTCTTAAATAACTTTCAAAACGGATATTTTCATGTCCGTGATATTGTTTCGCAAGTAACAAATGCGCATTCTGAAAATAGGGAAATTGCTCGGTGATTTCTTCCAATCCTTTAACCAAATTAAGGTTAATAGTTGCAGGTTTTCGGAGTAATGAGATGAATTGTTCCTTCGTCATTTTCTTACCAGTTAATTACTGCTTTATTAAAAATATCATCAACCAACTGGTTGCAAATTTCATTGATGAGTTCATTCTCAATAGTAGTCAGATTTTTCTTTGCATCGTAATCACTGAACCTGGAAAATGTAGTTTCAAAATTCTGTTTCTCATCTTTCAGATTAATAAATTTTACTTTCACTACAATAGTTAAACGGTTCAATGCCGCTTGTTCATTTCCTTGAATTGCTGTAGGCTGAGAAAAATAATCGGTAATAGCTCCCTCAAACTGTAAATCCCCATTTACCTTTACCTGCGTAAGATTAGTTTGTGAAACAAATTTGTCTTTCATTTTCTCAGTAAATACCTGGCTCAATGCCGGTTGTACTAAGGTGGCCTGATTAGGGAAATTAGCAATGGAAACTGTTTTTACATCCGGTGATATAGATGCTCCGGTGAATGAATAAACATGACATCCACAAAGGAAAATCAAATACATCGGGATGAATAATAAGTACGATTTATTTCGCATATACATATCCGTTAGTTAATTCCATATTCTTTAATTTTCCGATAAAGTGTTCTCTCTGATATACCCAGTTCTTTGGCTGCATACTTTCTTTTTCCACGATGTTTTTCCACAGCTTTTTTAATAATCTCTTTCTCTTTTTCTTCCAGCGAAAGCAATTCATCCTCAAATTCCTCATGCTGCTGAACCCTTCCCTGCGATTGGGCAGGCTGTATTGAAATGGATGGATGTGTTACCGATACTCCCGGATTAATTTCCTGGTAAAGTTTATCAATTATTTGTGCATTGTCTTCCGCAAAGGTATTCGAAACACCTCCTTTTGAAATCAATTCAAAAACTAATTTTTTTAAATCAGTAAGGTCTTTGCGCATATCAAACAATACCTTGTAAAGAAGATCGCGCTCCGAAAAATCGGATGGCCGCTGTCCCTCTTTTACTAATACCGGCAACTGGTTAAATGATTCTTTAGGAATGTATTTTAACAGTACTTCAGCAGTAATGTCTTTCTGACGTTCAAGGATCGATAACTGCTCCGTCACATTTTTTAATTGTCGCACATTTCCCGGCCAACGGTAATCACTCAATATTTTCATGGCTTCTGGCTGCAGCACCACAGTAGGCATCTTATAACGTTCAGCAAAATCACTCGCAAATTTTCGGAATAGCAATTGAATGTCCTCCTTACGTTCCCGCAAAGGCGGCACATTTATAGGCACCGTATTTAATCGGTAATATAAATCTTCTCTGAATTTCCCATTTCGTATCGCTTCCGGAATATTCACATTGGTTGCAGTTACCACTCTTACGTCTGTTTTAATCACCTTTGAAGAACCAACCTTAATAAATTCTCCACTCTCTAATACCCTTAACAATCTCACCTGAGTTAACATGGGCAATTCGGCCACTTCATCTAAAAAAATAGTGCCTCCATTCACAACTTCAAAATAACCTTTTCTCGATTCGTGAGCACCTGTAAAAGCCCCTTTTTCATGACCAAATAATTCTGAATCAATGGTACCCTCCGGAATCGCACCGCAGTTTACAGCTATGTACGGTCCGTGCTTGCGCGAACTTAATTGATGTATGATCTGAGGAAATGCCTCTTTTCCTGTTCCACTTTCACCTGTAATTAAAACAGTAATGTCGGTAGGTGCAACTTGTCGCGCCGTATCAATAGCATGATCCAATGCAACAGAGTTGCCAATAATTCCAAAACGTTGTTTTAAATCTTGAATAGTCATAGTCGTTCAAATCAGACTCTAAAACTTTTTATTTTTTTAACTTCCCGGAAAGGAAATTTTTACCTTATTTTATTTTTTAACAACGGTTCCAATCAAAGTTGCTACAGTGCAATTGTCAACATATACATCCACATATTCACCAGGTTTAAAATTTTCTTTAGGAAAAACTACTACGGTGTTTTGTGAATTTCTGCCCATTAAAAAATCGTTCGATTTTTTCGAAAATCCCTCTATAAGAACACGGTGAACCTTGTTGTTCATCTCCCGTGTTTTTAACTTCGCTAATTCCTGTTGCACGGCAACAATCTCACTTAGTCTTCTCGATTTTATTACTTCGGGAATATCATCTTTGTATAATCTTTCAGCTTGAGTTTTTGGTCGTTCAGAATATTTGAACATGTAAGCAAAATGATATTGCGCCCATCTCATTAACGATATGGTTGCTTCATGATCTTCTTCCGTCTCACCACAAAATCCTGTTATAATATCGGTTGAAATGCCACAACCCGGAATTATTTTTCTGATCGCTTCAATTCTGTTCTTGTAATCCACACGATTGTAGCCACGATTCATTCTTTCCAAAACAGTGGAGCTTCCCGATTGAACCGGCAAATGAATGTAATCGCAAATGTTATCATACTTAGCAATCATGTGCAACACATCATCGGTCATATCACGAGGGTTGGAAGTAGAAAAACGCACTCTTAGCTCCGGTGATATCAAGGCAACCCTTTCCATTAATTTTGCAAATGAAACAGATGCATCTTTTTGCTCAGGAGTTAGAATTTCTTTCTTCAAACCACCACCGGCCCATATATAGGAATCAACATTCTGTCCCAGCAGCGTTACTTCACGATAACCATTCTCGAATAATTCCTGTGCTTCTTTTACAATAGATTCCGGGTCGCGACTTCTTTCCCGGCCACGGGTAAAGGGTACTACGCAAAATGAGCACATATTATCACAGCCGCGGGTAATTGAAATAAATGCCGAAACACCGTTACTGACTAATCGAACCGGACTAATGTCCCCATAGGTCTCTTCTCTCGATAACAAAACATTCACCGCCTTATGACCACCCTCCACAGTTGCGATCAAATTCGGCAGATCACGGTATGAATCCGGACCGGCAACCAGGTCGATAAGTCGCTCTTCTTCCAATAATTTTGACTTCAATCTTTCCGCCATACAGCCCAAAACACCAATAATTAAATCGGGTTGCAGCCGCTTTCTTTCCTTAAATTCGGTGAGCCGTTTCCTTATTTTGGCTTCGGCGTTTTCACGGATGGCACAAGTGTTCAAAAAAATAATATCAGCCTCTAACTCATTGCTGGTAGCTTGAATTCCTTCATTCCCTAAAATTGATGCAACTATTTCACTATCAGAGAAATTCATTGCACAGCCATAGCTTTCCAAATACATTTTTCGACCGCTTTTGACCGGGTTTTCAACCACCGAAACAAACGCCTCTCCCTGTCTGGATTCATCAATAACTTTGTTATCCGGATTCATTAAATAAATTAATTTTGTGCAAATTTAAGTAATTTTCAAGCAACTGACAAAATGTCACTTTCTGCCTTTATTTGGAGGTTCTGAATTTTAATTGTTTACTTTGCCCCCCGTTTTAAATGAATACGGAAATTTTACTTTTATCAATATCTAATTAAATAAATGGCTGAAAACCTTGTTATTGTTGAGTCCCCTGCAAAAGCTAAAACCATTGAAGGGTTCCTGGGAAAGGATTATATTGTGAAGTCGAGCTTTGGCCACGTAAGAGATCTGGCTAAAAGTGATAAGGCCATTGACGTAAATAACAATTTCGCTCCTCATTATGAAATAAGTGAAGATAAGAAAGCGGTTATAGCCGAATTAACGCGTTTAACAAAGAAAGCGAAAACGGTGTGGCTCGCAACGGATGAGGATCGTGAAGGGGAAGCTATTTCCTGGCACTTGTTTGAAACATTGAACTTGAAAGAAGCCAATACCAGACGTATTGTTTTTCACGAAATCACCAAACCAGCTATCCTCGATGCAATCAAATCACCCCGCAAAATTGATAAGCACCTGGTGGATGCCCAGCAGGCCCGTCGTATCCTCGATCGACTCGTAGGTTTTGAACTATCTCCTATTCTTTGGAAAAAAATTAAACCCTCCCTCTCTGCCGGTAGAGTGCAGTCGGTAGCCGTTCGTTTAATTGTGGAACGTGAACGTGAAGTGGAAGCACATAACTCTACATCCTCCTTTAAAGTTACTGCTTATTTTATTGTTGATGATGGCAAAGGTTTAAAAGCAACTTTAAAAGCCGATCATCCTACTCGTTTCAAAACTCAAAAAGAAGCTGAAACTTATTTGAAGGCATGCATCGGTGCAGCATTTTCAATTAAAAATCTCGAAAAGAAACCGGGTAAAAAATCTCCATCTGCTCCTTTTACTACCTCTACCTTACAACAGGAAGCAAGTCGTAAACTTGGTTTTTCAGTTGCACAAACTATGGTGATTGCTCAACGCTTGTACGAGTCGGGAAAAATCACTTATATGAGAACCGATTCAGTAAATCTTTCTAAAACTGCTATCGATGCAGCTATCAAAGAGATTTCCAAAGCATACGGTCCTGAGTATTCTAACCCGCGTCAGTATAAAACAAAATCCGCTTCGGCACAAGAGGCTCACGAAGCCATCCGGCCAACGTATTTTGAACAAGCTACAGTTGAAGGCGATAATAACGAACGACGCCTATACGAACTTATCTGGAAAAGAGCCATCTCCTCCCAGATGAGTGATGCACAACTTGAAAAAACTATTGTAACCATCGGTTCCTCTAAATCTTCTGATACCTTAACAGCTACAGGTGAAGTAATCAAGTTTGATGGTTTCCTGAAAGTATACATGGAATCAACCGATGATGAAAATACGGATGAAACGCAGGATGGATTATTACCTCCGCTCAAAGTAGGTCAGGTGCTCGATTTGAATGAAATAATTGCAATGGAAAAATTTACTTATCCTCCAGCAAGATATACCGAAGCGAGTCTCGTAAAAAAACTGGAAGAACTGGGAATCGGTCGCCCTTCTACATATGCGCCAACTATTTCTACCATTCAAAAAAGAGGTTATGCGGTTAAAGAGGAACGACAAGGCAGAGAACGTGTTGTGAATATTCTGAAGTTGAAAAATGATAAAGTTGCCGCTTCCACCAAAACAGAAATTACCGGCGCCGAAAAATCTAAAATGTTTCCTACTGATATTGGAACCGTAGTAAATGATTTTCTGGTTGAAAATTTTAAAGCAATCCTTGATTATAATTTCACTGCTTACGTGGAAAAGGAATTTGATGATATTGCTGAAGGGAAAATTGCATGGAACGAAATGATTCGTGAGTTTTACGAACCATTTCATAAAACAGTTGAGTTCACTGAGAAAAATTCTGAAAGAGCTTCCGGTGAACGGATACTCGGAAATGATCCCGCTTCAGGTAAAGTGGTTTCCGCTCGCATCGGCAGGTTTGGTCCTCTTGTGCAAATGAAAGAAGATGAGAATGATGAAAAGCCCCGTTATGCGAAGTTAAGAGCCGATCAACGATTGGAAACTATCACCCTCGAACAAGCGCTCGACCTCTTTAAAATGCCTAGAAATCTAGGCACTTATGAGGACCTTGAAGTAGTCATTGGTATAGGTCGCTTCGGCCCATTTGTACGCCACGATAGTATGTTCGTTTCTATTCCAAAAACTGATGATCCTTACGTGATTGATCTCGATCGATCAATTGAATTAATCGAAGGGAAACGTCAGGCGGATAGAGAAAAACTAATTAAATCGTTTAAGCAGGATCCCGAAATGAAAGTGCTCAAAGGAAGATGGGGTCCCTATATTTCATATGGCAAAAAGAACATAAAAATCCCTAAAGATAAAGACCCTGAATCGCTCACCTATGAGGAGTGTTTGAAGTTGGATAAAGAAACAGTAAGTACCGGCAAAGGAGGCCGGTTTGGAAAAAAAGCCGAGGCTCCTGCTAAAACTGCAGCCGCTCCCGCTAAAAAGAAAACAGCAGCAAAAAAAACTTCCGCAAAAAAAGCCCCGGCTAAAAAAGTGGTTGAAGCTGCCCCAAAAACACCTGCTAAAAAAGCTCCAGCTAAAAAAACTTCCGCTAAGATAGCGCCAGCTAAAAAAACAACTGCTAAGAAAAAGAAGCGCTAACTCGTATGCTTAAAGCTGAATTCTTTAGTCCTGTTAGCAATCCGGCAATTGATCTGGTGCTCGCAAGTGTTGCTGATTCTATGGCAGCAGCAACTTCGGTTTATTCCCTTAATAACGGGTTTCCTGAAATAGAAAATACTAAAATTGCTATCATCGGTGTTCCTGAATACAGAGGTTCGGTTTTTAACCGGAAGTTTAAGAAAGGAACTGAAGCAATAAGAGATAAATTTTATCGACTGAAAAAACATGATAACGATTCCCGTATCATTGATCTGGGCGATCTGATCCCGGGTAATACTATCGAAGATACTTTTTTTGCTTTGTCGGAAATTACTTCCAGCCTCCTTAAAAAATCTATTATCCCTGTTATAATTGGTGGATCGCAGGATCTTACCATTGCACAATTTAATGGACACTGTGCAGGCGAGCAACTCATGAACATTGCCTCAATCGATTCACGTTTCGATTTGGGTAATCCCGATGAAGTGGTAAATAGTGTTTCCTGGTTAGGAAAAATTATTCTTCAACAACCTAATTACCTATTCAACTTTAGCAATATTGGTTACCAAACTTATTTCGTAGGTGCCAACAACGTTGATTTAATGAATAAACTTTTCTTTGATGCCTATAGAGTAGGGCAGGTGCGTTCTGACATAACCGAAATGGAACCGGTAATCAGGGCCGCAGACATTCTTTCCTTTGACATGGCAGCTATACGGCAATCGGATGCTCCGGGCAACACGAACCCTTCGCCAAATGGGTTTACGGGCGAGGAAGCCTGTCAGGCAATGATGTACGCTGGATTGAATGATCGATTAACCAGCTTAGGAATTTATGAGTATGATTTCGAAACCGATCGAAACGACCAAACGGCTCACCTGATAGCTCACATGATCTGGTATTTTATTGAAGGAGTGAACAACAGAAAAAATGATATCCCATCTGCCAGCCACGCTTCTTACATAACTTATAGAGTTACCAGTGATCACCTTGGCAGGGAAATAGTCTTTTTAAAACATAAAACCAGCGGACGGTGGTGGATGGAAATGCCTGTTACAGCTAAAGCCAATAGATTACTCAAATATAACTTTCTTCCATGTTCGCTTCGCGATTATCAACAAGCTTGCAATAATGAGATGCCCGATCGGTTCTGGCAAGCCTTACAAAAATTGTAAATTCTCGAATTTTAATCCATTCCTAGGCCAAAAATGATCCTCTGAAAAGGTAATCCAATGATTATTTTTATTTTTTTACGGATTGTTTTAACCTGATAGAAATATTTATTAGTTAAATTAATGTATTGAATATCAAAGTAATAACTATATTTTTACCCTATAAAAACATCAAAAAGTGAGTTTTAAATGAAAATAAACCTTCTTTTCGAACTATTTCGATTTTTGTTTTTGATTTAAAATTTTAGTTACTTTAGCCCCCTGATTATCTAAGAACGAACGAAAAAGTACCAAGTCAATTTAAAACGACCTATACGGCATTATGAAGAAACTTTTATCTCTGGCACTGTTTATCACTTCAGTATCCAGCAGCCTATTCGGACAACAGGATCCGCAGTTTAGCCAGAATATGTTTAACAAATTATACACCAACCCTGCCTATGCAGGTAGTAGTGACGGAATTTGTGGAACCTTGTTATACAGAAACCAGTGGACGGGTTTCGATGGAGCACCCAAAACCGGGCTCTTTAGTATCGATGCTCCTGTGAATTTCCTTCATGGTGGTTTAGGTTTAACAGTGCTTGCTGCAGATGAGTTGGGTTTTGAAAAATCCTTTATGGCTAAGTTAGCATATGCTTATCGCTTTAATATAGGTCAAGGTAATCTTGCAATAGGTGTGGATCTTGGGTTTCTACAGAAATCCATCAGTGGTGATTTTAAATCTAATGACCCGAATGATCCCATTATTCCAACTTCTTCCGTATCAGGAAGTGTGATTCCGGATTTGGGTGGTGGTATTTATTATAACTCCGATAAACTTTATTTAGGCGCTTCGGTGTCTCATATATTAGAAAGTGATGTAGATTATGGCGACTTCACCACTCAGTTGGCTCGTCATTACTACTTTACCGGTGGGTACAGAATTGAATTCTCTCCCGCTATTTCTTTGATTCCTTCTGTAATGGTTAAAAACGTAGGAGATCAAACACAGCTCGACATCAATGCAAACCTTCATTTTAACAACCGTTTCTGGATCGGTGGTTCATACAGACTAGACGATGCCATCGTAGTTATGGCCGGTTTAAACATAACTCAGAACCTTCGCCTGGGATATTCGTATGACTTCACAACTTCCGATTTAAAGAACTACAGCAACGGTACCCACGAAATAATGTTGGGTTATTGCTATAAAATCAAGAAAAAGATTACTCCTATCAACAGGAACGTAAGATTTCTCTAGTATTTTGCAACTATTGGATCAAAAAGTAACTTATTTTTGGATTTAGCGTTAGCACACCTGTTAAACCTTAAATAACGAATAAGTAGCATGTAAAATAACAGTGAGGTTCCTTCGTTACAGGAACTACTGTATGGACTACTTGATAAATAACCTAAATAGCGGAACATGAAAAGACTGATCATTTACTCGGCAATACTGCTGATTCTCAGTAGTTGTGGAGGCGGCAACCGAGGTCAGCTGGTTGGAGTTCAAAAGCGGGAAAAATGGTATCAGGCCGATCCTTATGGCATGGTATTTATCCCGTCCGGCTCATTTAATATGGGTCCCAGCGATCAAGACGTGCCTTATGCTGTCGTTGCTCAAAGTAAATCCGTTTCGGTACACGCTTTTTATATGGATAATACCGAAATCACTAACAATGAATACCGCCAGTTCGTAGAATGGGTGCGCGATTCATTGGCACACCGCCTTATTGGTGGTGATCACCTTATTGATGAAGGTGAGTACGGTGAAAGAATTAATTGGAGAAAGAAAATTGATTGGGAAGACGAAGAAAACGTGGAAACCCTCAATGAACTTTTTCTTCCTGAAGCAGAAAGATTCTACCGCAGGAAAGAAATTGATTCTCGTAAATTGAATTTTGAATACTATTGGATCGATCTTCACGAAGCCGCTCAACGCTCTAATCGTGAACAAGGTAAAACCGATCGTTCTGTCTTTATTAAGAAAGATGTTATTAATGTGTATCCTGATACCCTTGCCTGGATTCATGATTTCACCTATTCCTTTAATGATCCTATTACTAACATGTACTTCTGGCATCCATCCTATGATGAATATCCTGTTGTAGGTGTTAACTGGAAACAAGCTCGTGCATTCTGTATCTGGAGAACCCAGTTGCTGAATAGCTACCTGATGGATAATGGGGAATCTTTTGTTCAAGATTTCCGACTTCCAACTGAGTCTGAATGGGAATACGCTGCTCGTGGTGGTCTTGACTTGTCGCCTTACCCTTGGGGAGGTCCTTATATCAGAAATAGCCGCGGTTGCTTCTTAGGTAACTTCAAACCTATGAGAGGTAATTATCTGGATGACGGTGGATTTTATGCCGTTACCGTTACCTCCTACTGGCCAAATGATTTTGGTTTGTATTGTATGGCAGGAAATGTCTCTGAATGGACCAGCAATGCTTATGATGAATCGGCGTATAATTTTACACATGACCTGAATCCTGACTACACCTACGAAGCAAAAGAATCAGATCCCCCTTCTTTGAAGAGAAAAGTGATTCGTGGTGGTTCTTGGAAAGATGTAGGATACTTTTTACAGACCGGAACACGTTCATATGAATATCAGGATACCTCGAAATGTTATGTGGGCTTCCGTTGCGTGATGGATTTCATGGGACGCGATAAATCTGATTTTTAATACAAGTAAATAATCTAACCAACTTTAATATTAACTTAAAAACACAAAAAACACAATGGGATTAGCTTCATTCACCCAAGGAAAAGGGTTTAAAAACTTCATGGCGAAGCTCTACGGCTGGGGCGCAGCTGTGGTAATTTTAGGTGCTCTTTTCAAAATTCAACACTGGGAAGGTGCCGGTTTAATGCTTACTATAGGTCTTCTTACCGAAGCTGTAATTTTCTTTTTCTCTGCATTTGAACCACCACACGAGGATGTGGATTGGTCTCTTGTTTATCCTGAATTAGCAGGTATGCACGAGCCGGGTCACGATAAACACAAAAAGAAAAAAGTAGATCCAATTGCTCAGGAACTCGACAAATTACTTACCGACGCTAAAATTGGTCCTGATTTGATCGCAAGCCTTGGAACAGGCCTACGTACATTAGGTGAAAATACTGCTAAAATGAGTGACCTTTCTAGTGCAACAGTTGCTACTGATGACTATGTAAAGAACGTTCAAAGTGCGTCTAAATCTGTTGGAACACTTGCAGGTGCTTATGAAAAAGCTACTCAGGCAATGAATAGCCTTAGTACTTCTTCTGATGATGTGAAAGTTTATAGTGATCAGGTTTCTTCAGCTGGAAAAAATCTTGCTGCCCTGAATGCTATCTATGAATTGCAATTACAAGATTCTAATAAACACCTCAAAGAGACTTCTAAATTTTATGATGGTATCAATGAATTGATGTCTAGCCTCAGTTCATCTCTTGAAGATACTAAGAAGTATAAAGATGAAGTGTCAAAACTTGCTAAAAATCTTTCTTCTCTCAATACGGTTTATGGTAATATGCTGTCAGCTATGAACATGAACCCGAATAAATAGTTCTTTACCCAAATCAATCAATTAACTAACCTAAAAAGAGAGAAAAACAATGGCAGGCGGTAAACTATCCCCGAGGCAGAAAATGATCGGGATGATGTACCTCGTACTTACTGCGCTATTGGCATTGAACGTTTCCAAAGAAATTATTAACGCATTCGTTACTGTTAATGATAGTCTGGAAGCTTCCAATACTAATACCGCATCCCGTAACGAGCGTATTTATGCAGATTTTCAAAAAGCTATGGCGAATGACCCAACTAAAGTAGGCCCATTCAATACCAAAGCTCAAAATGCAAAAAAACTGTCTTCAGAAATAATTGCTTATATCGATAACCTGAAGAAAGAAATTACAGTTAAAGTGGAAGGCCTTGAAGCTAACGCCGCTGTTCCCGGACCACGTGATATCGCCCGTAAGGATGATTATGATATTCCAACAAATATCATGTGTGGTGATAAAGGTGATGGCCGTGGACACAAAGCCACCGAATTAAAAGATAAACTTACTAAATTTAAAGCAGACATCCTGAAGCCTTTGTCACCGGCTGATCAGAAATTGTTTGCTCCTCGTTTAGATCAGTTGCTTAATACCAAAGATCCCGATCCCAAAATTGTAGAAGATCATAAATCAACTTGGGAAATGTTTACATTTTATCACAATCCCGTGGTTGCAACTATTGCCTTGCTTACAAAATTCCAAGGCGACGTTCGTAACGTGGAGTCGGAGATTGCAAATCACCTCTATACTTCTATTGACGCAGGTAGCTTTAAATTCGATAACCTCGAAGCTCGTGTTATTGCTCCTACTTCTTATGTGTTAACAGGTCAGGAATATAAGGCTGATGTATTTCTTGCAGCTTATAGTTCTACTTCTAATCCTGAAATTACTGTAGGTGGTGCATCAATTCCTGTTGAAGGTGGTCTTGGAAGATATTCTTCCCGTCCATCAAGTGAAGGAATTAAAAAATGGGGTGGTATCATTAAAGTGAAAGACCCTGCTACTAATGAAATAAAAGAATATCCGTTCGAGTCAGAATACATCGCTGCTAAACCTGCTTCTGTTGTTTCTGCCGATAAAATGAATGTACTTTATATTGGTGTTGAAAACCCAATGTCTATTTCTGTGCCCGGTGTAGCCGATGCAAATGTAGGCGCTAGCGTTACAGGTGGTGGAACAACATTGGTTAAAGATGTTAAAAATGGAAGCTCTAAGTATATTGCTAAAGCAACAACTCAGGGTGAAGCAACTATTGCGATTAATGCTAAACTCGATGGCAAAAATGTTCCTATGGGACAATTTAAATATCGTGTGAAGAGAGTACCTGATCCGGTTGCTATGGTAAACGGTAAAAAAGGTGGACCTATCAATAAAGCTGAATTGGCCGCTGCTACTTCTGTTAACTCTATCATGGAAAACTTCGATTTTGAATTATATTTTAAAGTAACTAAGTTCCGTATGACCCTTATCAAAAAAGGTAGGGATCCTGTTGAACTTGATGCTCCAAGTAACTTGATTACTCCGGCCATGAAATCGGCCATCGCGAGTTCAGGCCCTGGTGCTAAAGTATATTTCGAATACATCAAAGCTTCCGGTCCCGATGGAACTACACGTTCTCTTGGATCTGTAAACTTCGTACTTCAATAAGCCTGAAACTGTATTCAGCGCTTTATAATAATAGGAGGAAATAAAAATGAAAAGAATCATCTTAGTCTTTTCCATCATCGTTACGTTTGCCGGCAGCAGCTTCGCGCAGAATGTGCTCGACGGTGTTTATGTACGCGAGCACAGTCCTACCAAAATGGTGGTGCCTCTTTCGTATCTCCGTGAAGCCGATGTGATGTGGTCGAAAAAGGTTTGGCAAATTATTGATTTGAAAGAAAAAATTAACCTTCCTTTTTACTATCCTACTGAAAAAATTAACGACCGTAGAAGTCTTAATGACATTCTTTATGATGCTGTGAAAGAAGGTACGCTTACCGCTTATTTGGATGAGGAATTCATGTCACCTATGTCACGTGAAGAGTTTCAGAGAATTGGTGGTGCAGGTGTGGATACTACACAAATTACCGACCCGGAGCCTCCCTACTTAACTCGTGATACCGTTATCATTAGAGAGTTTTCTACTACTAACGTGGTCGCTTATCGTGTTAAAGAGGAGTGGTTCTTCGATAAACAACGTTCTGTAATGGATGTACGCATCATTGGACTGGCTCCACTTATCTATGCTGTCGATGATAAAGGCAATCGTCGTGAAGGCGATCTTAAAATTCCGATCATGTGGATCTACTTCCCTGAAGCTCGTAAAATACTGACTAATCAAGAGGTGTTTATGAGAGGAAATGATTCCGATAGAAGAACCTGGGATGATATATTTCAGAAAAGAATGTACTCAAGTTACATCTACAAAGAGAATAATGTTTACGATCGACGAATTGAAGATTACAAACAAGGAATGTCAGCACTCCTTGAAGCGGAAAGAATCAAAACCGAAATCGTAAATCTTGAACACGATCTCTGGGATTATTAATAGTATTTATTCCTAGTAAAAACAAAAGGTCCCGGATTTCCGGGACCTTTTTGCTTTTATTAATGACTCTGCTCATGTCCTTCCATAACACCACTCGCAGTGTCTCCACTCATTGTTGATGTTGAATCAGACGAGGTTCCTGCGTAGTTAGCATTTTTCACCAATTCCATTCCACACGTCTTACACACTCCAGCCTCCATACTGCCACTGTTTTCGCAGTTCATCGGACAAACATAAGGGTCAGTGGTATTAATCACTGTAGCTTGTTCTGCCGGCATTTCATCAGTAGCGGCAGGTGTGTCCCCGCCACAAGCTGCAAACATCATCATCGATGCCGCAACCATCAAAATTTTAATTTTCATATTTTCTGCTTTTATAGTTATTAATACCCAATATTCTTTTTTCATTAATGCTACTCCTACATATTCCTCCTATACTCTCCTCCAACTTCAAACAACGATCCTGTAATTTCACCTAAGGAGCAAAACTTCGATACTTCCATAATCTTCTCAAACATATTATGATTTCGTATGGCAGCTAGTTGAAGATCGCGTAACAAATCATGACGTTTAGTCTCGTTTCTAAGGTGCAATTGTTTCAACGTATCAATCTGTTCCTCTTTTTCTTTTTCGGTTGCCCTGATAACCTCTAATGGTACAACAGTTGGAGATCCTTTCGACGAGAGGAAAGTATTCACTCCAATAATTGGTAATTCACCGGTATGTTTTAGTGTTTCATAATAAAGCGACTCCTCTTGAATCTTGCCGCGTTGATACATCGTTTCCATCGAGCCCAACACACCACCTCGCTCAGTGATTCTGTCAAATTCAATTAATACAGCTTCTTCCACTAGCTCAGTGAGTTCTTCAATAATAAAAGAACCCTGCAACGGATTTTCATTTTTTGCCAACCCTAGCTCACGGTTAATGATCAACTGAATGGCCATAGCACGACGAACGCTCTCCTCGGTGGGAGTAGTAATGGCTTCGTCGTAGGCATTAGTATGTAACGAATTGCAATTGTCGTAAATTGCATACAGTGCTTGCAGCGTTGTTCTTATGTCATTAAAATCAATCTCCTGCGCATGCAATGATCTGCCTGAGGTTTGAATATGATACTTCAACATTTGCGAACGCTCATTCGCTTTGTATTTTAATTTTAACGCTTTCGCCCATATTCTTCGAGCTACGCGACCAATCACTGCATATTCAGGATCAACACCGTTAGAAAAGAAAAAAGATAGGTTAGGAGCGAAGGCATTTATATCCATTCCCCTGCTGGAATAATATTCTACATAAGTAAAACCGTTAGCCAGTGTAAATGCCAACTGCGTAATTGGATTTGCTCCTGCTTCAGCAATATGATAACCGGATATAGAAACGGAATAGAAATTACGAATGCTTTGATCAATAAAATATTGCTGCATATCACCCATCAAACGCAATGAAAATTCAGTCGAGAAAATGCAGGTGTTTTGCGCCTGATCCTCTTTTAAAATATCCGCCTGAACCGTTCCCCTAACTGAAGCTAATGTTGTGGCTTTAATTTTTTCATAAATTTCTTTCGGCAAAACCTGATCGCCGGTTACTCCTAATAACATCAAACCTAAACTATCATTTCCTTCCGGGATATCATAATTATATTTCGGACGAGCATACGTTTTTTTTGAATTATAAATCGCATCTATTTTCGTCTGCACCTCTTTTTCCATTCCGTTTTCACGGATGTACAATTCACACTGCTGATCAATTGCAGCGTTCATAAAAAATGCAGCAACAATAGAAGCAGGTCCGTTTATAGTCATGGAAACGGATGTTGCCGGATCACATAAATTGAATCCTGAATATAATTTCTTCGCATCATCCAAACAACAAACCGATACTCCTGCATTACCAATTTTACCATAAATATCCGGCCGATAATCAGGATCCTGTCCATACAACGTAACGGAATCGAATGCGGTTGATAATCGCTTTGCAGGAGTGCCTAATGAAACGTAGTGAAATCTTTTGTTGGTTCTTTCCGGACAACCTTCGCCCGCAAACATTCTGGTAGGATCTTCATTTTCCCGCTTAAAGCGAAACACTCCCGCGGTAAATGGAAATTCTCCAGGTACATTCTCCTGCAACATCCAATGCAATAAATCGCCCCAGGCTTTGTATTTTGGAAATGCCACCTTCGGCGTTTTCTGACGTGAAAGCGACTCGGTATAAGTTTGAATTTTTAAAGTTTTATCACGCACCTTAAATTCATAAAAATCGTTTCGGTACAACGCTACTTTGGCAGGAAAATCTTCAATCATTTTCCGGTTGGTTCCATCCAGTCGTAACTCGAGTTCGCTATATCTTTTTTCCAGTAATGAAATCAAATTTGTATCGTTCGCTTTATGTTCATCATCTAATGAGGCGAGCGTAATTTTAATCGCATACATTTTCTGCGCAAGCTCCGATTGTTCATCCGACCACTTATCATAAGCGCGATTATTTTCAGCTATCTCACTCAGGTAACGCGTACGATTTGGTGGAATGATATATATTTTTTCACTTGCCTCCTCTGTCACCTGATAATTGGAATGTAATTCAACACCGGTCTTTTCTGAAATGGTATTCATTACAGTACGATACAACCTGTTCATGCCGGGATCATTAAACTGGGAGGCGATGGTGCCGAAAACAGGTAGTTGCTCATCATCTGTTTCCCACAATTGATGATTTCGTTTGTACTGTTTTTTTACATCACGAATGGCATCCAACGCACCACGTTTGTCGAATTTGTTTAACGCAATGATATCTGCAAAATCAAGCATGTCAATTTTTTCAAGCTGTGTTGCTGCACCATATTCAGGCGTCATCACATACAGGGAAACATCGCTGTGATCGGTAATTTCTGTATCCGATTGACCAATTCCGGAAGTCTCCAGAATAATTAAATCATAGCTTGCTGCTTTCACTATTTCAATGGCTTCACGTACATATTTCGAGAGCGCAAGATTGCTTTGGCGGGTAGCAAGGGAACGCATGTAAACCCTTGAATTGCGTATGGCATTCATTCGAATTCTATCACCTAGTAACGCACCACCTGTTTTTCGTTTAGAGGGATCAACAGAAATAATAGCAATAGTTTTTTCTTTAAATTCTAATAAAAACCGTCGTACCAACTCATCTACCAGCGATGATTTACCGGCTCCTCCTGTACCGGTAATTCCTAATACCGGTATTTTTTTTTCATTGGCCTGCTTTTCAATTTTAGATAAAAACTTTTTAAATTCTTCCGGGTTATTTTCCGCTGCCGAAATTAGTGTAGCAATAGCTTTTGGATCTTTACCCGTCAAATGTTCCACTTCACCGTTCAGGTTAATGCCTGTAGGAAAATCACACCGCTCCAACATATCATTTATCATTCCTTGCAAGCCCATCGAACGTCCGTCATCAGGAGAATAAATTCTGGTGATACCATATTCCTGAAGTTTTTTTATTTCTGTTGGAAGAATAACACCACCGCCGCCACCAAAAATGCGAATATGTGAACAACCTCTCTCCTTGAGCAAATCGTACATGTACTTAAAATATTCCATGTGACCGCCCTGATAACTGGTTAATGCAATGGCGTTGGCATCCTCCTGTATAGCGCACTCCACCACTTCGAGGGCACTGCGATCGTGTCCCAAGTGAATTACCTCTGCACCACTAGCCTGTATAATCCTTCTCATAATATTTATGGAAGCATCATGCCCATCAAACAAACTGGCTGCAGTTACGATCCTGATTTTATTTTTGGGTAAATATTTCTCTGTCTGCATATAAAAGTTGTGTAACTCACAAATTTAGCAAAAAATTACCGTTTCAGAATATTCAATTTAAATGGCTTATAATCAATTATATAAATATATCTATTTTTTCTTTGGCAGGAAGTTTTCTACCCTTCTGTCGTTGCTTTTTAATAAGTTTGCCGCCGATGTTTTTTCAACTCTCCAAAATTCTGAATTTTATTCTTTCTCCACTCACCTGGATTGTGGTGCTGATGGTTTTGGGATTGGTGACTAAAAACAGATGGAGAATCCGGTTCCAATGGGGTTCATTGATTTTGCTGTTACTATTCACTAACCCCTTTCTTGCTCATACGGTTATGCAAGCTTGGGAGGTTAACCCTTATAATCAAAACG